>NZ_JAGQBM010000003.1:0-93673 GCF_024345635.1 Cyanobium sp. Lug-B | reverse complement strand
GGGGAGGCGGCCGCCATGGCGCAGCTGCAGGCCTTCGCCGAGGGCGGCGTCAACGGCGGTCCCCTGGCCGCCTCCGAGCCGGGCCGCAACCTGCCGGGTGAGGCCGGCACCTCCGCGCTGTCCGCCGCCCTCAGCGTCGGCACCCTCAGCCCCCGCCAGGCCTGGGCCGCCGCCCGGGGCGCCCGGGCCCTCGCCCGCAGCGCCGAGGCCCTCACCTCCATCGGCGTCTGGGAGCAGGAGCTGGCCTGGCGCGAGTTCTACCAGCAGGCCCTGTTCCATTTCCCGGAACTGGCCGAGGGGCCCTACCGGCCCCAGTGGAAGGTCTTCCCATGGGAGAACGATCCCGAGCGGCTGCGGGCCTGGCGCGAGGGGTGTACCGGCTTCCCGATCGTGGACGCGGCGATGCGGCAGCTGAACACCAGCGGCTGGATGCACAACCGCTGCCGCATGATCGTGGCCTCCTTCCTGGTGAAGGATCTGATCTGCGACTGGCGCCAAGGCGAGCAGGTGTTCATGCAGCGGCTAGTGGACGGCGACCTGGCGGCCAACAACGGCGGCTGGCAGTGGAGCGCCAGCAGCGGCATGGATCCCCGGCCCCTGCGCATCTTCAATCCCGCCACCCAGGCGTCAAAGTTCGATCCTGAGGCCACCTACATCCGCCGCTGGTTGCCGGAGCTGGCCCATGTGGCCACCGCCGACCTGATCAGCGGCGCGATCGGACCGCTGGAGCGCCGGGATTACCCCGAGCCGATCGTCAGCCACAAGGTCCAGCAGGCCCGCTTCAAGGCGCTCCACGCCGCCCTGCCCCGGGGCTAGGCGGGGGCTGTCTCAGGCGACGACCGCTTCGGCCCCCACCAGGCTGCGCACAGCGGCGATAACGCTGTCCTGCTGCTCGGCGCTCAGTTCCGGGAAGATCGGCAGGCTCAGCACTTCGGCGCAGAGCCGTTCGGTGATCGGCAAACTGCCGGGCCCGTAGCCGAGGGCGGCGTAGGCGGGCTGCCGGTGGATGGGGATCGGGTAGTAGATGATCGTCGTCACGCCCGCCTCCTGGAGCTGCTGCTTGAGCCAGTCGCGGCAGCAGGCTTCGGGCAGCCCGTAGCTGGCGCTGTCGGCGGCCGGGGTGCAGCGCCCCCCGCAGGCGCTCGTGGCGGCCGGGCAGCGGGGCACCCGCACCACGAACTGGTTCCAGCTGTGGCCCTCCGGCCCGGGCGCCGCGGGCACCAGCCCCGGCAGGCCCGCCAGTTCCCGCTGGTAGCGCTCGGCGATGGCCCGACGCCGCTCCACCCAGCCGGCCAGGTGGGGCAGCTTCACCATCAGGACGGCGGCCTGCATGGCGTCGAGGCGGCTGTTGTAGCCCAGATCGGTGTGCAGGTAGCGGCGGGGCATGCCGTGCACGGCCAGCTCCCGGATCCGCTGGGCCAGCTGCGCGTCACCGCAGACCACCATGCCGCCGTCGCCCGCCGCGCCCAGGTTCTTGGTGGGAAAGAAGCTGAAGCAGCCGGCGTCGCCCCAGCCGCCCACCGGCCGCCCGGCCCAGCTGGCGCCGCTGGCCTGGGCGCAGTCCTCGATCACCCGCAGGCCATGGGCGGTGGCGATGGCCATGATCCGCTCCATGTCCACCGGGCGGCCGAACAGGTGCACCGGCATCAGGGCCCGGGTGGCGGGGGTGATCGCGGCCTCGACCCCCTCCGGATCGATCAGGTAGGTGTCCGGGTCCACGTCCACGAACACCGGGGTGGCCCCCACGGCGCTGATCGCTTCGGCGGTGGCGAAGAAGCTGAAGGAGCTGGTGATCACCTCGTCACCGGGGCCGATCCCCAGGGCCCGCAGGGCCAGGACCAGGGCATCGGTGCCGCTGTTGCAGCCGATGGCGTGGGGGACCCCGCAGGCCTCGGCGAAGGCGGCCTCAAAGCCGCTGATGGTGCTCCCCCCGATGTACTGGCCACTGCGCAGGACCTCCAGGACGGCCTGATCGAGGGCGTCTCCCAGCTGCTGCAGTTGCTCGCTGAGACTGAAGGGGGGCACATGCATGGCGGCAACATTAAGCCTGCGGATCCGACCGCCGCCGCCGGCCCCCTGGAAGCGTCAGCCGCTGAACCAGGGGGGCTCGGCACCCGCCTGCCACTTGATGTTGCAGCCGATCGCCGGCCGCTGCGGTTCCGGCACCGGCCGTCCCTCCAGCAGGGCGGTCACGGCCGCCCGCAGATCCCGGCCGTCGCAGGGCTCGCCGCCGGGCCGGCTGCCATCCAGCTGGCCCCGGTAGGCGAGGCGGTGGGCCCCATCGAAGAGGAAGACGTCCGGGGTGCAGGCGGCCCGGAAGGCGCGGGCCACGCTCTGGTCAGGGTCCTGCAGGTAGGGGAAGGTCCAGCCGCAGGCCGCGGCCTGGGCCGCCATCCCCGCCGGCCCGTCCTGGGGGTGGCTGGCGGTGCTGTTGCTGCAGACGCCGATCAGGCTCACCCGCCCCTCCAGGTCGCCCTGCAGCCGGGTGAGCTCCGTCTCCACGTGCTTCACGAACGGGCAGTGGGGGCAGAGGAACAGCACCAGCACCGGGCTCCCGGCCAGGGCGGCGGCCGCGAGCGGACCGCCCGTGACCGGCCGCAGAGCGGCCCGCATGGCGGCCAGCGGCAGGGGTGTGCCGAGGGGCAGCATGGTGGAGCTCGTCAGGACCATGGCTGTGCTGCCGCCCTTGCTGCAGAGCGGATGGGGGAGAGCGGGTCAGGATCATCGCCGCCACCGAGCCGTTCCCGCCGTGCCGCCGTCGAGCCCGCTGGCCCGCCGCCCGTGGGCGACCCTCCCGCCGGCCTCGCGCCTGCTGGCCCTGCCGCTTCTGGCGGCCCTGCTCGCCGGCTGTGTGCCCGCCGATCAGCGCCCCAGCGGCCGGGTGTATCCCCTGCCGCGACACCAGCCCAACGATGGGCTCGCCGTGGTGAGCCGGCCGGGCGGCGAGGGTCTGCACATCTGGATCGAGACGGACACCGCCCGCCCCGGGGTCTGCCGGCCGCGCTGGCTCCCCGATGCGGCCCGGCTGCGGGACGGCAACGGCCCCCGGCCCACCAGCTTCGGGCTGGCCCCCCGGGAGGAGTTCTTCCAGGTCCTGGAGCGGGGCAGGGTGCGTCTGGCCCTGCGCCGCCAGATGGAGGCGCTCTGCCGCCAGCGGGCCCCGGGCAGCACCTTCCTCTGGGAGCCGCCGCCGCGGACGGCGGCCGAGCACCGGCCGCCGGTCCTGCCCCTGCTGGAGGAGCCCGATCTGCTCAGCGATCCCCGGGCGATCCGGAGGGCCGAAAAGCAGCTGCTGGGGCTGCCCCTCACCCCCGAGGACCTCGAGGAGCCCGGGGCGACGGACCACGGGGGCTGGTGACGGCCACGGCCCGAGCGGCTCAGGCCAGGGCCGCGGCGCCCACGTACCCCTCCGGCAGCACCAGGGGCCAGACCACCGGCGCCGGTTCCCCCGGGGCGGGAGGCGGGCCGAACAGACCCTGGCCCCTGGCCTTGAGCTGGGCCTCCAGCCGGCACCAGGCGGCCAGGAAGGCCTGCTCACGCCGCGGCTCCGGCAGGCGGCCGATCGCCTCCCGCTCCCCCGGCGGCAGGCAGCGGCGGGCGATGCCCTCCCACTCCGGCACCGGTCGCCGCTGCTCCACATCCACCCCCACCGGCCGCCGGGGGTGAAAGCCGAGAAGGATCAGGTCACCCGAATGGGAGACGTTGAACCGGGGGGCGGCCGGCGGCGCGGTGAGCAGCTCCGGCTTGCCATGGGGACCACTCCCCAGCACGAGTCCGGCGGGGTCGCACCCCAGCCAGCTCCCCAGGAACAGCCGCAGGGCGCCGCGACCGAGCAGGAAGCGCTCGCCATCCCCCTCGCCCCGGAGCCGGCCCAGCCGTTGCCGTTCCCCTGGATCCAGCAGATCCCCCAAGGGGGGCCGCAGCGCCCGGACGTCCGGGTCGCGGCGATCGATCAGCACCAGCAGGGGAGGCCCCTCGGGCCCAACGGGGGGCCAGGGCGGTGGGTCCGGGGCCGGGCCCGTCCGCTCTGGCCAGCGCTGGGGAATCAGGCCCATCAGCTCCCGTGCCGGCCGCCGTCGGACCCGGGCGAGGGCAGGCAGGGGGCCCCCGCGGGTGGGGGAGAATCGCCGGACTGCATTCCTTCGCCCTCCGGCGCTCCGGTTCCCATGCTCCTTGATCTGCGCGGCAAGAAGGCTCTCGTCACCGGCATCGCCAACAACCGCTCGATCGCCTGGGGCATCGCCCAGCAGCTGGCGGCGGCGGGCTGCGAACTGGGCATCACCTACCTGCCGGACGACCGGGGTCGTTTCGAAGGCAAGGTGCGCGAACTCACCGCCCCCCTGAACCCCACCCTGTTCGAGCCCCTCGACGTGCAGAACCCGGCCCAGATCGAGGCCCTGTTCCAGCGCATCGCCGCGCAGTGGGGAACGCTGGATGTGCTGATCCACTGCCTGGCCTTCGCCGGCAAGGACGAGCTGGTGGGGGATTTCAGCGCCATCAGCCCGGAGGGATTCGCCCGGGCGCTGGAGGTGAGCGCCTATTCCCTGGCGCCCCTCTGCCGCCATGCCAAGCCCCTGTTCAGCCCGGGGGCCAGCGTCATCACCCTGAGCTACCTGGGCGCCGAGCGGGCGATCCCCAACTACAACGTGATGGGGGTGGCCAAGGCGGCCCTGGAGGCCTCGGTGCGCTACCTGGCGGCGGAGCTGGGCCCCGAGCAGCAGGTGCGGGTGAACGCCATCAGCGCCGGCCCGATCCGCACCCTGGCCAGCTCGGCGATCGGCGGCATCCTGGACATGATTCACAACGTCGAGGAGAAGGCCCCCCTGCGCCGCACCGTCACCCAGGACGAGGTGGGCGCCACCGCCGCCTTCCTGGCCAGCCCCCTGGCCAGCGGCATCACCGGCCAGGTGATCTACGTGGATGCCGGGTACTGCATCACGGGGATGTGAGCGCCGGCCGGTGGCTCATCGGCTGTAACAGTTACCGCTGTTGTCGCAGCAGATCGTCTGGCCGTTCTGGGTGCTGCAGCGCTGCGCGAAGGCCGGCGCTGATGTGCCGATCACTATCAGAAAGGACGCAAGAATAAAGGCGGGACACAGCCGTGCGTGGAAGGAAAGAGCCGATGCATTTCTGCAGCGTATGTGCTGGGTATTCATGATTAAGAATGGGGAGATTGGGTCCAAGAGGATGAGGAGCGACTTCCCGAAGGAAGGCTTCTGATAACCAATGAATACTGGCGAAAAGGCAAAGAGAGGCGCTGTCAATCCCATCGGCAATAACTCTTCACACTTTGGTCGTTGGCGCGCTGTTGGGATCACTCATAGGGCTGCAAGTGCAGAGCATTTGATGCAGATCTGCGGTACCTTTCTTGCTGAGCCAAGGCGCAGGCTAAGAAAACAGGGATTGACGTGGGTGGGTCGGATCGTCCCCAAGGCGTCTGAACTTCATCAAGCCTGTATGCCCTTTCGGGACACTCGGTATGCGCCGGCGCTTTCTTCAGTTTCTGAACGCTAAGGACGATCAATGGAGCAAGTCCCTCACGGCGATCATCGCCCTCATGGGCTTCCTCTGGGGAGCCTGGACGTTCATCTTTAAGGAGGTGCTCACCCCAGCCGTTGCTCCGGTCAACATCTCCCTGGATCTGGAAATCAAGCGCCTAAGGCCCGAGCCGGTGAACGACACGAAAGCCCCTGGGCCTGGGACCGCCCAGCCCGTGCTGTTGCGCGCCTCGGCCAGGAATTCCAGCCGAAAGATACTCACTATCCGAAAGACATTTTGGGTGGCCTATGCCACCACACTCCCGCCGCTGTTCGGCAAGGGCAGTTCCTGCTATCCAGGAAAGGATGGTGGACGGTCATCGGCTGCTCAGAAGGCGGAGAATCATCCCTCCCAAGCCGAGGTGGATGCGGTCAAGAAGGGCTGTGAGCAGAAGGTGATTTCAGATGTCAATCACCAGATGTCGCTCGGGTCGGCTGAGTTGGCGCTGGCTGGGACGTCTGCCTCCTGGTACCAGAGTGGAAAGGATATCTGGGACGTGATCGGATTCGGCTCCTTATTCGATGCCAATGAAATCCGACCGGATGAGGAAATCAAGGCCCAGCGCCTGGTGCTGGTGCCCCAGATCTCTTCGCCGAACGACTACAAGATTCTACGAGTAAAGGTAATCATTCCATCCTACTCGAAGCGCTCAAATCTTGCGGATGAAGATCTTATCCGGGTGGTGGGCGGTATTGCTAGCCCGTACAAGGACTTCTTAGGGGTCGGTTTCTGTCAGGCCGAGCGTGACTGGAGAAAGCATGGGGTGCGTTGGTTCTTCGACAAGTTTGCCCTGCCCCGAGACGGGTTTGAGGACACGGTGTTCAAGGAGCCGGCCTCCTTGTACTGCCCCTCGCTGATGACTACACGGCAACGGGAAAGAATTGGGGCCCAGGTATTTCCTTCGGTGTATGAGATTCCACTCAATGTTCCGGCGGATTCACCCAGTGCCCCTGCGAAACCCCAAACATGAAACTCAGCACCCTATGGCTCTGGCTCCAGCGAACGATAGCCTGGCTCGTCCGTGAGCTCAACACTGCAAGATTTATCCTGCGGATCTTTTTGCTGGTCTGTCTGATGCTTCTGGGCATCGGCTTTGGTGGGGCTGTTCAGTCTGAGCTTTCGGGGATTGGCGCCGGCCAGACGGAGCTCGCCTATTCCGTGGTCAGTCTCCGCAATGGAGCACGGCTTATCCCCATGCAGGACGCGGTCAGCTACACGTTGTCGACAACACAAGATGCAAGCTTGCAGAGATATTTCTCTGTCAACCCTTCCACCGGGATGCTCTCCCTCCGCGATGGACTGAAAAGCCTTGCGTCCAACGCAAACCCATTGACCAGTTTTCCGCTACAGATCCAGCCTCAACCGCCTGAGGCCGAGGCAGGGCGAGGGGCAGAGGGCTCCTTCAAGAACATTTACCTCCAGGTGGTGAACTGTGGTGAGTTCCTATCCCCTTCCATTCCGCTGTCAGAATCGACTTCTGACAAGACCTCCATCTTGAGTCCCAGCTTGCCCGAGCTTGGGGCAAGTCCCAGGCCCAAGCAGGCGTCATTGAGCGAAGCGGATAAGGTGCTGCAGTGTGCCGCTGCCGATCCCATGGTTCGCCGGTCTGTCTCCCTGAAGGATGTCCAGGCCTGGATCCGTGCCAAGGGTCAAGCGGCCAAGCTGCTTGACTTCCAGATCAACAAGTACCTCTGTGATGCTGAGGCCATTCTGATTCCCCCCGGCAGGACCCTGAGCTCCCCCACCGAGTGCTATTCCCCCATTGGCATTAGTCCTGGCAATCCATTGCTGCAGATGCCTGCCAAACCTCCGATTGAGTCCGGGAACGTTAGGGTCTCGAGCCTTCTGCTGCTACAGGACAAGGCGGAACCTGGTCTCGTGATTCTCCCGGCGAAAGTGCAATTAGAGAGGCCCCCTCCAGACACGGGCGGTGGCCATAACGACACTGCCCGGACTCTGCTGAACAGGCTGGATTCGTTGGTTCTGTCGATGGTCTTGGTGCGCTATCCAGTGCTCATCAGCCTGGGCCTGCTTCTGCCCCTGATGGTGCTCATCATGGCGCAGCGGGATGGGGTGGTGCGCCGTTGTCTGGTGCCCTATCTGCTGCTGGTCCTGGCCCAGGTGATCACCATGTTGATCGCCGAACCTCTGATGGGCGAGGGTCTGGTGGTGTGGGTGGGCTTCGGCTACACCCTGCTGCGGGTGCTGCAGCTCATCGGTCTGCTCCGGTTGGGTCGTGCGGCCTCCGATCGGGTGCGGCGTCCCTTCGATCTGCGCCGCCGCCCCTGGCTGCGCCGTCTGCTCCGGCTCGAACTCCTGCTCTGGGGCGTCAATGCCCTGGGGCTCGCCTGGCACATCCTGGGGGTGTTCGGCTCCTTTTCCTCCATCTCTCCGGCGTGAGCCCCGACCCATTCGCCAGGTTGCTTCTCACTTCAGCTGCCGGCTGAGGCGACCTCCACGCGGGCCAGCGGGGCATGATGAAGAGGATGCTGAATCTCCGTCCGAAGGAATGATCTTAGGGCGGACTTATGCCCTTTAGAAGATGGCAAACGACGGACGAAAGCGATCCCTGCTCAACTTCTGGCATTCCGAGGGTTCACGCCGATGGCCGAGGGACTTCGTCGGACCTGGGCCCGGTTCCTGAGAGATGGACTTCTCTCGTTGGCTTCTCCGAATCGTGGAAGGTATGCTTTCAGCGACAGCCTGCCTCTGGCGTTGCCGATGCCTTCCGTTGTTCAGGGCACGCCATCCCACATCGTTCTCTTCTGGTTCGGTGACGACTGGGGAGTCTTCGGTAGAACCTACGAACAGATTGCCCTGACGCTGAGCCGGCAGGAGCCTGTCAAGCGGGTCCTTGTGGTCCTGCCGTCTTCCAAGGGAGAATCGCTGGGCAACTCGAGGCTGAAGGTTTCCGACAAGCTGGAGGTGATGCGGCTGTACTGGAGACCGCAAACATCAGGCACGTTCCGGATCCGCAGCCTGGGTTCCATGCTGAAGCTGCAGCTGGAGCGGTTGCGGCTGGGCCAATTCTTGAAGCAGAACGGTTTCACCCGCCGGAACACGCTGCTCTGGTTGTTTCCTGCCCATCCCATTGTGGATGAGCTCGTGGCACAGGTGCCCGCGGCCAGGCGAATCGTGCAGATCGTGGATGACTTCACCCTCGTTGACAAGAACGATTGGTACTATCCCTTCGCAGTGGACCAATATCCTCGACTGGGATCATTCGCCGATCTGATTGTGGTCACCTCCAGGGCCAACCAGGACAAGTTTTCTCCCCAGGCGCCCTGTATTAGGATTGATCAGGCGGTGGACTCCTCCTTTCTCGCCGCATCCACCGACTTCCGGATGCCGGGGGATCGTCCCGTCCTCGGTTATGTGGGCACCTTCTGGGATCGCACGGATGTCGAATTGCTCAGAAAACTGGCCAGTGAGCGACCCGGCTACCGGCTCCTGCTGGTGGGCCCGGAACTGAACCGACGGCTTTCCGACTCAGGGCTGCTCGACTTCGACAACGTGGAATGGAAGGGCAGCGTGCCGAATGCATTGGTTCCGGCAGAACTCAGGACGATGAATCTTTGCCTGATACCCCATCTGGATACTCCGTTCTCCCGATCCATGAGCCCCCTGAAGCTGTTTCAGTACATCGCTGCCGGCAAGCCCGTCGTCTCCACGGCGGTGGAAGGCCTGGAGCTGGCGAGCGACTTCGTTCGGGTCGCGGCCGACCCCGATCGCTTCGTTGCGGCCATCGATGAGGAGCTGGCTTCTGACAGCCCGGAGAAGTTCCGTGCGCGGGTGGCCTTCGCCGCAGCCCAGACCTGGGAAAGCCGGGTGGAACGGATCCTGGCGGCCCTGCCGGCTCAGCCCTGAGGCATCGGCATCAGGGTTCCCATCCATTCAATGCTGGTGGTGTGCAGGTTGTAGTACGCCGCCTCCACCTGCAGCCGGCCCGAGCGAAGTCTGTCGGTGAGCATCACGCTGGAATCGACGAGGTTGCGGGCGGCGTTGAGGGTGTGACGGCGGCAAGCCTCCTCCAGGTTGTGTTCTCCGCCGAGGCTGAACAGTTCCATGCGCAGCTGGCCCACCACCTGGGCCAGGCTCGGGGTCAGGTTGAGCTCCCGGTCGAAGGCGGCCGCCACCGCACCGCACGCGGCGTGGCCGAGCACCACGATCACCGGCACCTCCAGGTGGCTCACGGCGTACTCGAGCGAGGCGATCGCGGCCACGGTGCTCATCGTGCCGGCATTGCGCACCACGAACAGATCGCCGAAGCCCGTGTCGAACAGCAGCTCCACCGGCACCCGCGAATCGGCGCAGCCCAGGACCGCCGCCACCGGCGTCTGGCCCGCTTCCACCTCCAGCATCCGCAGGCGATCGCTGTGGGGGTGGAGCACATGGCCGTCGAGAAAGCGCTGGTGCCCGGCGCGCAGCTGATCGAGGACGGCACCCGGACGGTCATGCATGGCACTCACCCCACCACCCCTGGCGGCCCGGCGCCGTAGCGCTGCACACCGTGGGTCCCCCGATTGCCATGGGCGCACCGGACCTCCGGAGCGCGGCCCCGGGGGCTTTGGCATGATTCAGGTCCGGCCCGTCGCCTTCGCCCGCGTGTCCATCAGTTCTTCGCGCACCGGCCCTGCACGCACCGGCGAGGTCCATCGCGTCACCGGTGAGACCGACGTGCACGTGGCCCTCGATCTCGATGGCACCGGCCGCGCCCAGGTGGCCACCGGCGTCCCCTTCCTCGACCACATGCTCCACCAGATCGCCAGCCATGGCCTGCTGGACCTGGAGATCACCGCCCGGGGTGACACCCACATCGACGACCACCACACCAACGAGGACGTGGGGATCGCCCTGGGCCAGGCCCTGGCCCAGGCCCTGGCCGACCGGCGGGGCATCCGCCGCTTCGGCCACTTCCTGGCCCCCCTCGATGAAGCCCTGGTGCAGGTGGCCCTCGACTGCTCAGGACGGCCCCACCTCAGCTACGACCTGGCCATCCCGGCCCAGCGCATCGGCACCTACGACACCGAACTGGTGCGGGAGTTCTTCGTGGCGGTGGCCAACAACGCCGGCCTCACCCTGCACATCCGCCAGCTGGCGGGGGTGAACTCCCACCACATCGTCGAAGCCGGATTCAAGGCGTTCGCCCGCGCCCTCGACCAGGCGGTGGAGATCGATCCCCGCCGTGGTGGGGCCGTGCCCAGCAGCAAGGGGGTCCTCGAGCGTGCCGGCCACGCCGGTGTCTGACGGGGTCGTCGCCACTAGCATCGGATCATCCGTGCACACGCCATGCGTTCCCTCCTGCTGCTGATGGCGGGCTTCACCGCCGCCGTTGCCGTGGCTGCCCCGGCCAGGGCCGCCGACTGCCTGCCGGGCCAGGTCCAGGCCGCCCCCTGTGCCGTGTCCCAACCCCCCTGCCCGGTGGTGGAGCTGCCCTGCGAGGTCTGAGGCCGCACGACCGCCCACGTCTTCACACTCCGTTACGTGATAATCGGGTAAGCGCGCTGCGCTGTTCTCTCCGTGGGCTGATCCGATGACCGTTGCCTCCCCCGCCGCCGCGGCCTCGCCTGCCTACGACCGCGCCGACTGGGCCAGCTCCTTTCGCAACGTCAGCGTCGAGCTCAGCGACGAGCCTCTGACCGCCGCCCGCGGCGCCATCCCGGCCGAACTGAGCGGCACCCTCTACCGCAACGGCCCCGGCCGGCTGGAGCGAGGCGGCCACTGGGTCCATCACCCCTTCGACGGCGATGGCATGGTCACGGCCCTGCGCTTCTCAGAAGGGGGCGCTCGGCTCAGCAATCGCTTTGTGCGCACCGAGGGCTGGCTGGCCGAGGAGAAGGCCGGCACGGTGCTCTACCGAGGTGTCTTCGGCACGCCCAAGCCCGGCGGGCCGCTGGCCAATGCCTTCGATCTTCGCCTCAAGAACATCGCCAACACCCACGTGGTGCGGCTCGGCGACCAGCTGCTCGCCCTCTGGGAGGCCAGCTCCCCCCATGCCCTCGATCCCGTCAGCCTCGAAACCCGCGGCCTGACCCTGCTGGACGGGGTGCTCAAGCCGGGTGAGGCGTTCAGCGCCCACCCCCGCTTCGATCCCGGCCACCACGGCGCGCCCCGCATGGTCACCTTCGGTGTGAAGGCCGGCCCGCGCAGCACCGTGCGCCTGATGGAGTTCGCCGCCGACGGTCCCGAGGCCGGCACCCTGCTGGCCGACTCCAGCCACAGCTTCGGTGGCTTCGCCTTCCTGCACGATTTCGCCATCACCCCCAACTGGGCGGTGTTCCTGCAGAACGCCATCGACTTCAACCCCCTCCCCTACGTGCTCGGCCGCAAAGGGGCCGCCCAGTGCCTGAAGTCCCGGGCCGGCGCCCGTGGCCAGTTCTGGCTGATTCCTCGCCAGGACGGCGCCTTCGCCGGCCAGGAGCCCCGGGTGCTGGAGGCTCCGGAAGGCTTCGTGTTCCATCACCTCAACGCCTGGGAGGACGGCGACGCGGTGGTGGTCGACAGCATCTTCTACGCCGATTTCCCCTCGATCGGCCCCGACCAGGATTACAAGGAGGTTGATTTCGACCGTATCCCCGAGGGCCTGCTGGAGCGCTGCCGTCTCGACCTGGCCAGCGGCGCGGTCACGGCCACGCGGCTGAGTGAGCGCACCTGTGAATTCGCCATGGTCGCGCCGGCCCGGGTGGGGCTCGAGAGCCGCTACGGCTGGATGGCGGTGGCCGAGCGGGAGCGGGGCAACGACCCCCTGCAGGCCCTGATGAAGCTCGATCTCGGCAGCGGCGAGTCCCGGGTCTGGAGTGCGGCGCCCCGCGGGTTCGTCAGCGAGCCGATCATGGTGCCCCGTCCCGGCGCCACCGCCGAGGATGACGGCTGGGTGCTCGGCCTGGTCTGGAACGGCGCCCGCAGCGCCAGCGATCTGGTGGTGCTCGATGCCGCCTCGATGGACGAGGTGGCCGTGCTGGAGCTCCCCCTGGCCATCCCCCATGGCCTGCACGGCAGCTGGGTGGCGGACTGAGGAGACGACGGCTGAAGACCATCCTTCTAGCCGCGGGAGAAAGCCTCGGCCGAACGCAGAACAACCGCGCTCAGCTGGAGTGGGACATCATGGCCAGTTGCCATCGGTGGCGGCCAGCACGGCGGCTGGAGAATCTCGTGCAGATCGACTGATTCTCAGCTTTTGCAACCGTTGACCTGAGGGTGCCCGTCCCTCGATGCCGCCGGACTACTCCCTGCTGGCCGCCCAGGAGTTCAATTCATTTCTGAGCATGATGCCTTCCTGGCTGGAAGGCGCCCTTGTCGGGCGTGGGCCTTTAAGCGGTCGCCGGAGCGGATCGGAGATATCGATGAACATCAAATATGGCCCAGTGCGCTAAGGGATTCTGCTCCACCCCTCTCGAGGCCAGGATGAGGGGAAGAAGTGATTCCACAGGTCTGGTTGGCTCCATGGATAACCGTCAGGATCGTTGCCTTGCCAGTGAGGTGACCCAGCGGATCGTGAGGGGGCGCAGCAGCAGAACCTGACAGATGAACGGGCGAATCCATCACAGATTCTGAGAATGCCATCCGCCTTGCAGAGTACACCTGCCAGGTCGCCAAGACCATTCGGGCGTGGCACCTCTATGCCAACAATGACTTACCGTTCTCCATCAGGGCTCTGCCTATTCCTGGATCGGCATGAAGGGTACCGAGCCGCTGGATAAGTTCCGCTCGACATCAGCTACGCTTCGAGGGAACTGGCTGCGGTATGGCAGCAGCTCAAGGCCAGACGCCGATCACCGGTGTTCCGTCTGTCGAAAGTGGCTATAGTCTGATCCGCCTCACCAAGATGCTCCTGAGGGCAGGTTATTCGTGAACCTGCCTAAGCGGGGTGATCTGATGGAATCAATCCTAAGGACGCGCTTAGCGACAACTTGAAGCAGCGCTGGCTTTGCTTCACAGGCTTGCTGTTGGTACTTCTCTGACACGCCCAGTCCGAACACACCGTGCCGGACCTAGATCGGCAATTCTCTCAGCAGCCTCCGATAGGATTGCCATCGGTCAGGCCATGGGACGAGCGATGAAGTTGGTGGCGTTTGCTGATACGAATCTATCCAGGCTTAATGGGTTTGAGGGGGAGTGGGGATCCAAGGGTAGATCGTGGATGTCCATGCGTGAATCTGAGAGTAGCTTGAAAATCTCTCGTCTTCCATTGTCTTTTAGCGATTCGAATATGATCCAAGGCTTGCGCTCTGCGAGCATTCTTTGCATCCCACGTAAAACAGAGGCCTCGTGTCCCTCGGTATCAATCTTTATCAGAATTCTGCCTGGCTTAATCGTTCGGATCCAGTCATCCAGCTTTGTTTGTTCGACAACCTCGGTCACCAGCTTTTCGCCAGGTTCCAGTTTGTTCCTTTGTTCAGGGTTGGTCGCTCCCAGCCAAGGCTGCGTGGGAGGGTAGCTGAGTGTGATCGGTTCAGACTGCTCCCCAACGGCCAAAGGAATCAGATTGGGCTTGAGGCTATTGCGCTTGCACACATCCAGAAAGAACTGGTGGCAGATGCGGTTGGGCTCAAATGTAAACGTATCCTTGACGCCAAGTGCCAACACTAAGATGGAATGTGTTCCATAGTTTGCTCCGATATCAAGAAAGATGTCCGGCTTGTAGCTATCAGATTTGATCAGATTAACGTAGGTCTCCTTGACTTCGATGTCATTTCCAAGGAAAGCCAGTGCTAAATTCCAGTGCAGCCAGTAACTTCCCTCGGTCAAAGGCAGAACGAGCCGACTGTCCTCAACATTTAGATGCCAGCAGCCGTCAGTCTGGATGGACCCGCCGGTTCGGAAGACTTTAGCAAAATGATGATATAAGCTGACTTTTTGATCTCGACTGAGGTGATTGTAGATGATGTTGAATAAGCTTCTTGACCAGCGGTTGCAGGCTATCAGCTTGACGCTTCTGCGGGCGGCGGGCCAGATGATTCGCGACTTTATCTTGCGTAGACTATTTTGAGGTTTGGCTTCCACAGGCATCAACATGCTGATGTTGATTGGATTGTATACTGACCTAAGATCTTTTGCCTGATCTGGATTTTTGCAGGTGTTGGCCCGTTCTGGCTGATTCCCCGCCAAGCTGGCGCCTTCGCCGTTTAGGAGCCACGGGGTTGGAGTCCCCGGAGAGGTTCGTCTTCCACCGCCTCAATGCCTGGGAGAAGGGCGATGAGGTGGTGATCGACAGCATCTTCGACAGCGACTTCCCCTGCATCGGCCCTGCCCAGGACGACATGCAGGTCGACGCCGGCCGCATCCCCGAGGGCCTGCCGGAGCGTGGCAAGGACCCCCTGCAGGCCTCAATGACGCCCGATACTGCCAGCGGCGGGCCCCGGCTGAGGAGTGCGGCAACCCTGCGGGTCCGTCAGTGAGCCGAATCCTGGCGCCCCGTCCCGGCGCCACGGCAGAGGACGACCGCTGGGGGCTCAGCGCCGCAGCAGCCCACGTACCTTCCGCGCCACCTTCCGGGCCAGGTTGAACAGGGGCCATAGCAGCGAGAGGGGAAAGGGCTGACGGATCAGCGGGGTTTCGGCTTTCCGGTAATCCCTGTAGAGCCGCCGGTGGGCGTCCGGGTCGGCCGAACCATCGAAGATGCTGTACCGCAGGCCGATCGCCTCGCTGCCGACCACCAGCCTGTGGGGATGGGCCGTCAGGATGCGGTGGATGCTCTGGGTGTAGACGACCGGGCCGGTGGTGCAGATCACCGCCTCCCAGGGATGGGGGAAGGCGAACGGATCGAAGTGATCGATGCTCCTGAGCACCTCCGCGATCACGGCGGCCAGAAAGGGATGGCCAGCAGAGGCGATGACATGCCACTGCTGGAACTCACCGCCCGGGATGCCGGCCAGTCGCGGGTGGGTGCCCCAGCCGGCATGGGGACTGCCGGGCGAATGGTCCCACTGGCTCAGCAGATAGGCGTCATCGTCCCGTAGGACCTCGGACAATGGCCGTGTGACGCAGACCTTGACGTCCAGGTAGACACCGCCGAAATGGTAGATGCACAGATAGCGGAACAGATCGGCCCTGGCGGCACCGTAGGCAGGATCGATTCGCAGATAGCGGGCCAGAATTGCATCACCGTAGGTGTCGCTGATGAAGCGCTCACGATCCTGATCGTCATAGAAGCGGTAGCTGAAGTCCGGGTTGAGGGCTTCGATCGCGCGACAGTTCTCCTCCAGCACTGCGGGCATCCGTCTCCTGGTGCTGAATGTCTGGTGGATGATCCTGGGAATGCCGCGGGTGGCCGGAAGATGGGAGGCCAGGGATGTCCCTGAGAGCAGCCATGCGCTGGCTGGGTTCACCCTGCTTCGCTCCTTCATAGTCCGGCCGCGACTGTCCCGGGCCAGCCTCAGCCGCGGGAGAAGCGGCTGAAGGTGGCGGGGGAGAAGAGATGGCCTTCGGAGAGCGCGATGGCCACCACGGCATCGGTGTCGGCGGCCGCATCCACCCGGGCCTTGAGGGCCGGATCGGCTGCCACCTTGGCGAGGAAGGCGGTGAGCTGGGATTTCGACATGGGACCATCGGCTACTGACTGGCTCCGTCCTACTCCATTCCGGAGCGTAATTTCCCTTTGGGTTCCTGCCATGGCCTGGTTCATCAAGACCGAGACCTTCCGGTCCCCCCATGATGCGGTGATGGCCCACCTGCAGGAGCACCGTCTTTGGGTGGAGCGGCTGCGTCGGGAGGGCTGCAGGATCAGCAGCGGCTACCTGGTGGACGACCAGGGGCAACCCGGCGGCGGCGGCTTGCTGCTGCTGGAGGCTCCTGACCATGACGCGGCCCTGGCCCTGGTGCGGCAGGACCCGATGGTCATCAGTGGGTGCGTCCACTGGCAACTGCAGGGGTGGCGACCGGCTGTGGGGGACTTGGAGGCGCGCTGATACGCGCATTAGCGATCCAGGCTGGAACGGTCCAGCCCAAGGGCCTGAGCGAGTGCTTCTCTTGACTGCGTGTTGATGGACTCGGCTGTTTTTGTCGCCAGCGAACCATCCCTCATGGCTGAACCTGGATCTGCAAGCCTGGAGATCACACCCTCGGCAAACTCTTCCCTTGAATTTGCGAGAAGAATTCCTTGTCCATAAAATGCATCAAGACCGCTTGACCCGCATGTGGTTGAAACGACGGAGCGTCCGAATGACAATGCTTCCACCGTCTTGATCTTCAACCCTGTCCCCAAGCGTATGGGGTTGATGGCAAAGAGGACTTGAGAATAGAACTGGGATAGTGATGAGACATTGCCAACGGGCTTCACTCCTGCGCCTTCAGGGATTTCATTGCCGACAGAACCTGCAATCAGGAAAACAGCATTGGGTTGCTGGCCTCTGATGAGCGGCCAGACATCGCGCAGAAACCAATGCAGACATTCCAGATTAACCGAGCTGTTGGATGCGATGTAGCCGAAGGTGTTGAGGGCTTCCGGAGGAAATCCCAATGGGTGAATGTCTGTGAAATGTCCAACGGTGAAGACGGATCGTTTGCCCTGGGTAAGCCTGGTAAAAAAATCAGTTTCATCGTGCTGAATTCCTAGAATGGTGTTGGCCCTGAGGAGGCCTCTGCGCTCATCCGCTTTGTAAATGGAGTACCACCAGGACTTTGATTTCTCATTGCTTGTGATATCGTTTCGGCAGGTGAAGATGTCATGGCAATCGAGTATTTTTCGCGTGCTGGCTGGAAAGGAGTCCAAAAAGCCGGATGTGAACACATAGGCAGCAACAACTCGCGAATAGCTGTGTTCTTTCTGAAGTTTCCTGGCCTGCCTTTTCCAGTCGGGATGAAACCACTCATCCAGGCGGTGAATTCCACGGCTGTGTCTTTCCCGGCCTCTGCGAGTCAGTCGCAGAAATAGGTGCCTGACTTTTCTGAGAGTAACGCTCCACGTATTGGCAGTGCGTTCGTTCCAGTGAAAGTCATGGACCCATTTGTCAACCAACTTGTGCGTTGCCTCCCTTGCCTCCGGAGACAGTCGTGCCCAGGTGGTTTCATCTGGAATCTGAGCCCAGGCAAAATGCACCTCCAGCCCCATGCGCCTGAATTCCCGCAGAAGGGTTTCTATCCTTGTCCTGTTTCCGCTATGCGGTGGTCCGCACCCAATCGGAGATATCACAAGCACACGACGATCGGAGCTACAGCGAGGTTCAGCTGGTGTGATGTGCCCCCTGGTCAATTGAAGAATCATTGAACGATGAGTCCCGCGAATCACTGTTTGGCGTCCACTTGAGGTGCCTGCAGCAGGCGACAGTATTGATGATGCTTATTCGGATAGGATGTGGCCTCATTGGGTAGGATTGTGATCATGCCCCTTGGTTGCTGAAAAACCGATCAAGCTTTGATCTGAGGCTGTCTATGGGTACAATGATGTCGGCGCCCTTGATGGGGACCCAAGGGGATAGCAGCCCAGGCTCTCTACCCAGGATTCTAGCGTAATTCAGTTGGCAAGCTTTTGCAAGGCCACTGAAATAGGGCGGTGAGTAGTTTCGTGGAGTCAGCTCTATAAGGGTTGTGCCGGGCGCGCTGAAGACCGCATTGGCGAGGCTGGCGCCGTGAATTCCTAACAGGAGGTTTGCGGAGGAAGCAAGCCGAACCTGATCAGAAAATGAGAAGGAGCCACAATCGATGCATGGAATTCCATAGTCCGCTAGAACAGAATAAACTTCCTCTGCGTTCACCATTCTCCGTGAGGCGGGAAAAGGACGATCAAAAAAGATCGGCGATGATGGTGTCGTTGGTGGTTCTCGAAGCTGACGCAGAAAGTCAATAGCCCATTGAGTGTAGGTACGATTCGCACAAGGTATGGTAGTCATCACAAGCTCTTCCGCCCAGTAGTTTCTTCCTGGGCTGATCCCGATGATCTTCTGGGGGGGGATGCCAAGAAGGGACAGTGACTCGGATTGAAATCGCTTAATCGGACCCTTGACAAGAACGTTGTCAACCTCATCCAGGGGAATGCATTCGCCAGCGATTTTCAGGATTGGGAGGTACTGTAAGAGCCAGTGATAAAAATTTTCGCTCCAAGGCCCAGTGAGGCATAGGGATCGTCCATTGATGATGACTGACTCGCCATGAATATCGCCGCCAAGCTGGGCCTCGCGGTGGTAATCAATCTCTGTGGACTTAATAGTATGACCCTCTGAGCGCTCACGCCATCTCCCGCAAAGATAGTGTCCATGATGCAGAATGGAATCTCCGTTGTTGACGAGTACTCCGTTCTGTATGATGATCTGACCCTGGATGGATTCTGCATTGGCGTCTGGAAAGCGATCTTTGGCTCCGATGCCTGTTGACGGGACTTGGTTTGCAGTTTGGAGTCGCACCGTGTTGAAGATCACCTGTTCGCAGGGCGGGTCAGCTTGGTTGAGCTTCCGTTTTCGGAGTACCAATTCATCGAGATACGAATATGCAATTATCATGTAGGTTGCGAACAGAAACCTATATCCATGGGACTGCTCCCCGCTGGCTCGCCAAAGCGATGCCCAGAGCCGATGATGGACTGCCCGGAGTCGTCGGACAAGCTTGGCAAAGGTTGATTTCATGGCCGTTGCAACGCTGATTCGGCTCACTGACTGTTTAGATTGCTTGCCGACAAGGTTGACGGGGTTGGCGATAACCTCGCTGGCCGGGCCTATGCAGAGGAATGTATCATGAAATGTTCGGTTCAGGCGTGCTGTACATTCCGAGCAAGGATGATTGACCGTCTGTTGCTTGCTCTGGAGTAGCTACGCAGGCTTCGCCCTGCAGAACCGAGCGAGGGCCTTTCCGCCTCTGGCCGTTCAGCGAATTCACGGCAGTTCTTGCCTCGCCACTGATTAGAGAACAGACCCTGATAGGCGACGGTCCCGCTCGTTGGATGTTGTCTTTGTTGACGATGGAAGATATCCGTAGCCAATACTCCTCAGGCGACCTCATTGTCAAGCTTCGAATGTCAGGGTAGCATGGAAATGAATGGCGATTCTGGCGGACATTGGCAAGTATCTTTCCATCGGCTGGAAATCAGCAAAGCAGGCTCCAGCCAAGCCACGGGCATTCACGACGCGGTGACGACGGCCAATCGACATCCCCGCTCCGCCGTGTTTTGGTGGTTGGCCTGGTGGGCCCATCTCGTCACGCATGCTTCGAGGCCTTGCGTGAGTTCTGTGATGTCACGGTCATCTCCCCTGTGCTGACGCTGGCCGGCTGGGTCCCGTTCCCGTTGCCATGGCGCAGGTCCCGTTGTGAGCTGCCCCGTGGTGCCTTCTCCCACCATCGCTGGCTCGTCAGACTTTTGGCCCCTTTGGTGGGGCATCGTCTGGTGAAGTCCTATGGGCATGGAGATGTCGTCATTATCGCCGATCCATCGTTGTGGCCCTTCGCCATCCACTATCGGCAGCTGGCTCCTGTTGTTGCCTATCATGTGTTTGATGATTATTCTGTCTATCCCTATGTTCGATTAGACCAGGAAGTGCTCGTTGCGAGGCATGTCGATCTTGTGTTTTCCGTTTCGCAACGTATTGCCGATGTTCTGCAGCGACGTTGCGATTTTCAGCTCCCACCTGTCCATGTCATCCCCAACGGTTTCCCTGGCGCGTGGCTCCCAGCGTCTCTCCCCTCCAAAAGGCAGAGGTTGCCTGACCCTTTGCCGGCAGACTTTCGGCCACTGATCGGCATCATTGGGGTCATCAGCTTGCGGGTCGATCTACTCCCAATCGTGGTAGCCCATGATGCCCTGCCAGGCTTGCGCTGGCTCTTCATCGGGCCCGTCTACAGGGATGTACCCGGTCTCGCTGATTTGCAGCGCAGCCCACGCTGCCGCTTCCTCGGCCCCCTGCCCTACGAGACGCTTCAGCCCTATTTCGCCAGCCTTGACGCGGCCGTGCTGCCCCTCACCGACGGTGACATCAACCCCTGCAGCAGCCCCGTCCGCTTCTTCTCCCAGCTGCCCACAGGCCAGCCGATCCTCTACACCGGCACCTGCGCCCAGATCGCCGAAACCCCGCATCTGGCCGAGCACTGCGGCGATGGACAGGCCCTCACGGCCGCCCTCGCGCGCATCGCCGCAGCCGGCTTCCAGGACGGCCATGCGGCAGAGCGCCATCGCTTCGCCATGGGATGCACCTGGCAGCAGCGGGCCGCGGCGATGGCCGATGCCCTGGAGGCGGTGCTTGAGGCCCGCGGTCACACCCCTTCGGCCCGCTAGGTAGCCGTCGGTGCTGCCCCTGTCCCTCCCAGCAGCTCCCGCAGGCCGGGTTCCAGCCGGGCGAAGGCCCGCCCCCGGTGGCCCAGTTGGCCCTTGAGGCCCTTGTCCATCTCCGCGTAGCTCAGGCCCGTCTCCGGCACGAGGAACACCGGGTCGTAGCCGAAGCCGCCTCTGCCCCGCGGGGCCTCCAGGATCTCCCCGTCGCAGCGGCCCTCCACCTCCAGGCGGATCGCTCCGCTGGGATCGGCCACCGCCAGGGCGGCCACGAAGGCGGCCCGGCGGTCCGGTTCCAGGCCCTGGGCGCCCCGTATCCGGTCGACCTCGCCCAGCTCCCGCAGCAGGCGGGCGATCCGGGCGGGGTCGCTGTCGGCGTAGCGCGCCGAATGGACCCCGGGGGCGCCGCCCAGGGCCGCCACCGCCAGGCCGGAGTCGTCGGCCAGGGCCCAGTGGCCCGTGGCCCGGGCCACCGCCTCGGCCTTCAGCCGGGCATTGGCGGCGAACGTGCTGCCCGTTTCCTCCACCTCCAGACCCTCGGGCTGGGGCCGCACCTCCAGGGGCAGGGAGGCCAGCAGGTGGGAGAACTCCCGGATCTTGCCGGCGTTGCCGCTGGCGATCACCAGCACGGTGGGTGCCACCCCGGGCTCCGCTGGGGCGGCCATCAGATGCGCTCCGCCAGCTGGCGCGCCCAGGCCAGCACCGCCTGCACCCGGTCGGCGTCGGGGGCTTCGCAGTAGAGGCGCAGCAGGGGCTCGGTGCCGGAGAAGCGCAGCATCAGCCAGTGGCTGGGGCCCATCCGCAGCTTGACGCCATCGGTGCGGTTCACCTCCAGCACCGCCACTCCGGCCACCTCCTGGGGCGGATCCTGGGCCAGCAGCGCCTCCAGCCGCCGGCGGCTGGCCATGTCCGGCAGACGCAGGTCGAGGCGGTCGTAGACGCTGGCGCCACCGCAGCGCTCCTGCAGGGCCGCCAGCCGGGCCCCGAGGGGCAGGCCCCCCTCCACCAGCGCCTCGATCAGCAGCAGGGCGGCGAAAAGGGCATCCCGCTCCGGCAGGTGGAGGCCGAAGCCCACCCCGCCCGACTCCTCGCCGCCCACCAGCACGTCGCTGCTGAGCATCTCGGCGGCGATGTGCTTGAACCCGACGGGCATCTCGATGACCTCCCGGCCCAGGTCGGCCGCCACCAGGGCCATCAGATCGGAGCCGCTGACGGTCTTGACGACGCGGCCCCCGAGCCCGCGGGCCCGCGCCAGGTGGTCGATCAGCAAGGGCATCAGCAGCTGGGTGCTGCAGAAGCGGCCCTGCTCGTCCACGGCGGCGATGCGGTCCCCGTCACCATCGAAGACGATGCCCACCGCGGGCCGGCCGGACGCCGTGGCCTGGCGCACCTCGGTGATCAGCTGCTCCAGGTACGGGGCCAGCGGCTCGGGCGGGTGGCCGCCGAAGAGGGGATCCCGCTCCCCCCGGATCTCCCGGATCACGCCGGCGGCGGCCCCCGCCTCCCCCAGCAGGGCCGGCAGCCCGCCGGCGGCCGAGCCGTGCATCGGGTCGACGATCACCTGCAGGCCGGCGGCGGCCAGGCCCGCCACCAGGGCCGGGGCGTCGACCTTGGCGCCGAGGCCCGCCAGGTAGGTGCCCATGGCATCGAACCGTTCGGTGTCGCCGGGGATCGGCACCGTCAGGCCCCCTGCCGCCAGGCGCCGCTCCACCCGGGCGGTGAAGTCACCCTCCACCGAGCCGCCGAAGGGCCCCTTGATCTTGAGGCCCAGCCATTCCGGCGGGTTGTGGCTGGCGGTGATCACCAGGGCCCCCAGGGCGCCCCGCTCCACCACCGCCCAGCTGCAGGCCGGGGTGGGCACGGGGGTGGCGGCCAGCAGGGGCACCAGATCGGCCCCCCGGACGGCGGCGGCGATGGCCTCGGCCAGCTCCGGGGCCAGGAAGCGCCGGTCGTAGCCGATCACCACCTCCCGGCTGGTGAGGCCCTCCGGGGCGCTGGCGGCCAGTTCCCGGGCGGCGGCGCCCGCCACCGGCAGCAGCCGCTCCATGGTGATGTCCACCCCGAGGATGCCCCGCCAGCCATCGGTGCCGAAGTGGATCGGTCCGGCCTCGAGGGGCAGGGGGGCGGAGGCCATGGGCGGCGCGGAGGCGATGGAGGGGCAGGCCGGTCGTAGCAGGCCGGCCGCTCCGGATGGCCGCGGCGGGTGCCGGCCTGATGGCAGGCCACCGATCCCCCTAGCCTGCATCCCATGCCCCAGACCCCGGACGTCGCCTCCCCCGGATCCCCCGTCCTCACCGACCGCCTGCTGCGCAGCTGGGTGCGCTGCCGGCGGCGGGCCTGGCTCGATCTCCACGGTGCACCCAGGGAGCGGCTGTGGAGTGCCCACCGCGCCCTGGCCCTCGATGACCAGCTGCGCAGCTTCCAGAGCCTGCTGCCCCAGCGCCCCGGCCATGGAGAGGCCGCCTGCCGCGACGGGGCGCCCGGTGTGGTGGGGCTCAGGCTCGCGGGAACCGGCCCCCGGGGCCTGCGCCTGGAGGCCCACCCGAGCCTGCTGGAACGGGTCGAGGAGCCCAGCCGCTGGGGGGCCCACGGCTACCGGCCGGTGCTGGCCCGCCAGGGCCGGCGCCTCACCCGGGAGCACCGCCTGCAGCTGGCCCTGTGGGGGCGGCTACTGGAGGAGCACCAGCGGGCCCCCGTGCCCCATGGGCTGGTGGTGGCCGGCGCCGACCGGGGGCTGGAGCGGGAACGACTCGCCCTCGGCCCTTCCCTGCAGCGCCAGCTCGACGAGAGCCTGGAGCGGCTGGCGCTCGACCTGGCCCGCAGCGAGCCGCCGCCCCTGGTCAGCGACCGCAAGAAATGCACCCTCTGCAGCTGGCGAGGGGCCTGCGATCGGGTCGCGGCTGCCGAGGGCCACCTCAGCGAGGTGAGCGGCATCGGCGGCAAGCGCCGCGAGCTGCTGCTGGAGCTGGGCATCACCAGCCTCGACCAGTTGGCGGCCGCCGATCCGGAGCGGCTGGCCGAGGACCTGGCCGTCCACAGCGAGCAGCACCGGGAGGTGGCCCCCCGGCTGGTGGCCCAGGCGAGGGTGCAGCAGGAGGGCAGCCCCCGGCGCAGCGGCGAGGGGGCCGGCCCCGCCCTGCCGGAGCTCGCGGCGGCGCCCGGGGTGCTGCTCTACGACATCGAATCCGACCCCGATGCCCGCGACGACTTCCTCCATGGCCTGGTGCGGCTGGAGCGCGGCGCGGACGGCCTCTGGCCCGGGGCGCCCGGGCCGGGGGAGGACCTGGGGAGCTACCGGCCCCTGCTGGCCCTGCAGGAGCACGGCGAGGCCCTGCTCTGGCGGCGGCTGAGCAGGCTGCTGGCCCGCTACCCCGACTGGCCGGTGCTGCACTACGGCGAGACCGAATCGGTCGCCCTGCTGCGGCTGGCCGAGCGCCAGGGGGCCAGTGAGCGGGAGCGGGAGCGGTTGCGGGCCCGGCTGGTGGACGTGCACCAGCGGCTGCGGCGCCACTGGCTGCTGCCGGTCAACAGCTACGGGCTCAAGGCCGTCGCCGGCTGGCGGGGTTTCAGCTGGAGCCAGAAGGGGGTCGACGGCGCCCGCTGCCTTCTGTGGTGGCGCCAGTGGCGGGAAGGCTCCGGCGGGCCGCGGCGTCCCAGCCGGCGGGCTCTGGGCCGCAAGCTGCAGCGGATCTTCCGCTACAACCAGGACGACAGCCTGGCCACCTGGGCGGTGGTCCGCTGGCTGCTGGATCAGGACGCCGCCTTGCCCCCGGGCCCCACCGGCGGCAACTGAAACGCCTCCGGCAGCGAAAGGCACAGGGGCACCCCAGGGGCCGCCCCGGCCAGCAGCTGGCTCTCCTCCAGCCAGGCCTTGCGCACCAGGGCCAGGCCGATCCAGCCCCCGTCACCGGGGAGTTCCAGGCTGGAGGTGATCAGGCCGGCGCGGCCCCCGGCCCCGTCCAGCAGGGGCGTGCCCGCAGCCACGGCATCGGCGGGAACAGCCCCTTCCGGGACAGCCGTGGCCCACCAGCGGCGCAGCTGCTGCTTCACCCCGTCGTAGGTGGCCAGCTTGGCCAGGGTCTCCTGGCCCACGTAGCAGCCCTTGTTCAGGCTCACCCGCCCCGCCAGGCCCAACTCGAAGGGGTTCACCTCCTCGTTGATCTCCCCCGGCGCCGCCGGCAGACCCTGCCAGAGCCGCCAGCGTTCCGCCTCCTGCGGCTCCAGGGGGCGCCGGGCGGCCAGGGCGGGGGGCAAGGGGGCCTCGGCGGGCAGCAGCAGGGCCTCCCCCAGCCGCCAGCCCGGCGATCCCTCGAGCGGCGCCCAGGTGCC
Source organism: Cyanobium sp. Lug-B (assembly GCF_024345635.1). Classification (NCBI taxonomy): domain Bacteria; kingdom Bacillati; phylum Cyanobacteriota; class Cyanophyceae; order Synechococcales; family Prochlorococcaceae; genus Cyanobium; species Cyanobium sp. Lug-B. The sequence continues at coordinate 68,616 of NZ_JAGQBM010000003.1, read as the reverse complement.
GGCGGGCAGGGCCTCCGGTTCCGGTCCCCCCAGGGGCTGGTGCAGGACAGCCGCCGTCACCGGACCCAGCCGCACCTTGTCGGCGGGAAACAGCACCCGGTCGAGGGCGGTGCGCACGGCCGCGGGATCCCCGTCGACGATCACCAGCCAGGCCCCGGCGTCATCCACCAGCACCTCCGCCACCGCCCGCAGCCGGGCCGTGGGGCTGATGCAGCAGGTGCCGAGCCACTGGCCCGGGCGGGCCTCCTCCAGGGCCTGGCTGGTCTGGCCGTGCAGCACCCGCAGGGTGTCGGGGCCGTCGAGCCGCAGCAGGCCCACCGGCCGCGACCAGCGGCTCCCCTGCGGTGGCGTCCAGCGCCAGGGATCGGCCGCAGCCGGTATCGGGTCGGGGGAGGGGGCCATGGTGGAGCGCGTCGCGGGGTTCAGCCTGTCGTGGGGTCAGCCTGCCGCGCCGTCCAGCCCGGCGGCCGTGGCGGCCACCTCCTCGAGCAGGAACAGGCTGCGCAGGTCGAGGCCCGCTTCCTCCATCGCCTCGGCCCCGCCTTCCTGGCGATCGACGATCGCCACCACCCGCTCCACGGCGTAGCCCGCCTCCTGCAGCTGGGCCACGGCCTTGAGGGCCGAGCCGCCGGTGGTGACCACGTCCTCCAGGACCGTGATCCGGCTCCCGGCCGGCGGCAGGGGGCCTTCGAGCCAGGCGCCGGTGCCATGGCCCTTGGCTTCCTTGCGCACGATCAGCGCATCGAGGTCGCGGCCGGCCAGGGCGGCCTGCAGGGCCACGGCGCTCACCAGGGGATCGGCCCCCAGGGTGAGCCCCGCCACCGCGGCGGCTTCGCCCTCCACCTGCTCCAGCATCAGGCGGCCCAGCAGGGCCAGGCCGATGCCGCTCAGGCTCACCGGCTTGCAGTTGACGTAATGCGGGCTGCGGCGGCCCGAGGCCAGGGTGAAGTCGCCCAGCCGGTAGGCCCGCTCCGCCAGCAGGGCGAGCAGGGCGGAACGCTGTTGGCTGGGGCTGGAGGGCAGGGTGACCATCGACGTTGGGGGGGCGGCGTTGGGGGGGCGGCGTCGCAGAGGCGGCCGGTGCGGAAGCCCATGGATGGGCGAGAGCGTCAGAGGTCGCTAACCTGCGCTCACATCGCCCGGGAGCTGGGCCCGTAGACCCCATGACAGCACCGATCCTGGCAGTGCCTGCCCCCCTCGCTGCGGGCCTCACCGCGCTGCTCCCCTTGGCCGTGCTGGCCCCCGCCCTCGCCGGGCCCGTGCTCTGCACCACGACCCTCGAAGCCCCCATGCCCGGCTCGGCCGGCACCGGGCCGGTGGAGGTCACCCGCTGCGGCGTGACGCGCTCCGCCCCCGAGCTGATGGAGCAGCGCTTCTACAGCTTCTCGGCCCCCTTCGCCCAGGGCGTCAACCTGCTGCACCAGATCACCGATCCCCTCGGCCTTTCGATCCCCGGCCGGGACGGCGGCAGGATCGTGGCCTTCGGCTTCCCCGACCAGAACATCGTCTGGGACGGCACCGCCATCGAGAACACCGCCTCGGTGATGCTCTCCGAGCAGAGCGGCCTGATGCCCCAGCGCACCGCCGACATCACCAACGGCTTCAGCACCAGCCTCGGGACGGGGGCCGCCACCCCCACCTACGTCCAGCCGCCCGCCGGCACCACCTGGACCCCGCCGATCCGGGGCCTCTGGTGAGGCCCTCGCCGGAGACGGCGCCGTCCCCGGGGGTCTAGCAATCTGGTGAATGCAGCGAACTCATAATTCGCCTTAGCCGGGTTCGATCCCCGGGACCCCCATCTCTCAAAATTCAGTCACAGCAGAGGATCTCAGGAAATGCGGAGCAAGTACCTGGGGGTTGACTAGGCACCGCTTAGGCACAGATCAGCCCGTTTTGGGCGAGAGTAGGCACGTTTCTAGGCACGCCTCATGGCCGTCCGGGACCCCTACCTCACGCGGATCAACCGGGCCTTGAGAGACCTGGGCTCAAGTGTCAGCCTCGAAGTTTCCCCGTCCGGGGGGAGGCTGCGGCTCCGGGCCAGCCTGCCGTTTCCCGATGGCACATGGAAGCAGCGGAGGATCAGCACGGTCTTCCCCTACCCGTCCGGTGTGGATCAGGCCCGCCTGCTGGCAGAGGAACTCGGTCGTGACCTTGAGCTGCACCGCCGTGGCCTGGACGCCTTCCCTTTCGATCGGTGGGTGCAGGCCAGTCAGCTGCCAGGTACGGCGAAGGAAGGGATCAGTGGCATTGAAGCCCTGCGTCGGACAGAAGCGTGGTGGACCCAGCAGCGAAAACGCGGCCCCAGCTCGGATGTGACGTGGTCCACTGCCTACGCGGGGCCGCTGAAACCCCTGGTGGGGCAGCCGGATGTGAATCTCGACACCTTGCGCGCCCTTGTGGCGAGCAAGGCTGTCGGCAGCTGTAGTCGTCGCAAAGCGGCCCTGGCGGCGACCGCTGTGGCGCAGGCCCTTGAGATGGGCATGGATGCGGTGCAGGAGCTCAGGGGCCTGGGCAAGGGCTACAGCCCCCTGAAGGATGCGGCACCGCGCAGCCTTCCTTCAGACGCGTTGATCGTCGAGGTGATTGATGGTCTGCCATCAGGCTGGCAGTGGGTTGCTGGCATCTGCGCCACATATGGCACCAGACCTCATGAAGCCCTGCTGATGGCCGATGTCGAGAGCAACGGACTGGTCGTGATCCGTGGCGGGAAGACTGGGGCACGGCAGGGGCTGCCGCTGCCAAAGGGCTGGATCGACCGCTGGGACCTGCAGGTAAGACGTCTGCCGGCGATCAATCTCAATCGGGACCACCGCACGGTCGGCTCTCAGCTGGGGGTCGCGCTGCGTAGGTATGAGGTCCCTTTTCAGGCGTACGACCTGCGCCATGCCTGGGCGGTGCGGGCGATTCACAACCCCAAGATCAGCCCTTCACTGGCGGCCAAGAGCCTCGGGCACTCGTTGATGGTGCACACATCCCTGTACCAGCGGTGGTTCGACAGCGCCTCGATGGCGTCACTTGTTGCGCAGATGTGAGGCGAAGCCCTCCACGTCCACGTAAAGCGTCCTGCGCTTGCCGGTGTTGCCGGTGGTGGCGCTCACGAACTGGGGAGGGATGCGACCACGGTCGATAGCCGCGCGCAAGGCACGGGAGCTGGGGAAGTGCAGGGCTCTTGCGGCCTCTGCCAAGGGGAGCCAGGGGCTGCTGCTGAGTCTGGGCTTGAGCTCCAGACGCGCCTGAATCACATTCAACTGAGCACTGATCAGATCGAACAGCTGCTTGGTGTCGTCTGTGGCTGTCGGAGAAGAAGGCATGGCTGATGAGATGGCACAGACATATTTGAGCCCAATGGACTAACGAATGGAGGCAATAGAACCGTGCAAACCGTGCAGGTTTGAAGGACTGCACGGTTTGCACGGTTTAAGGGTGCGCATCTTGGCTCAATTCCGATTCAAATGAGGACACCAAAGCGCACCGCGCCTGGCCCCACTCCCGCCCACCTTGTTGCATCCGAGCATGTCAATGCGAGAACTCCTTCATGCACATGACCTGCTTGCCGCAGGGTGCTACCTGACGAGGGGAGGTGGCATGAAGGCCACCGACTATCGATTGAAGTGTGGGGCGGCTGGGAGCTTGATCGCAGCCAAGTCTGGAGTCAGAGCCATCATGTGCGTGGCGCTGACGCTGTTGCTACCAGGTGCCACAGGCCGTCTAATCGCTTACATCAGGCGGGTGAAGCACGGCGCTGCACCCTACGGAGTGGTGGGTTGCTGGATCAGCGACTCAGACTGTGCTGGCGAAAACGGCTGTGATCAATTGCGTTATCGGCATGTCATACCACTGGCGCCTTGGTGGAGCCGGTCGCTACCGCCGGTTGGACCGACACCATGCATCAAGGCCGCTGAAGGTTCCACCACCGGAGGTGTCCGCTGATGAACGACCTTATCCCAATCAACGTGGCTGGATTGGACGCCTCCACGGGGCGACCCTGTAATAGCTCAAAGAAGCACAAAGTGAATGGCAATGGCCAGAACGGTGTAAGAGACAACAAGGCCAAGAGCTTCGTCCAGGTCTGGAAAGACATCGCGGTGGCAGTGCGGGCAGATGAGCCGGCAAAGAAAGCGAAGGGGCGCAACCCGGCTGACTGCAACGACCGGATTGATCTCCCGAAAGGCGTTGCCTCCCAGCAGGGGGGCAAGGAAATACCGCCCGCCGCAGTGGTGCCCACCGTCTTGGATGTGCCGATGGGAGTTGCAGCCCGGGCGAAACTCAAAAAGAAAGAGCTTCTTAGCACGGAGCTTTACATCCGCACCGAGGAGGCGTTGCGCCACCTCGAGTTGCTGGGTCTGAGACATGACGAGGTCCGATTCCGAACGGTATCTGTCAACCCGAAAGACGTGTACTTGTGCCGCAGCTTCAAAGGTGAGGAGGGCGATCAAGATGTGGAGGACACCATCAAACTAGCGTTGGTGCCACGCGTGCTTTTGGGGGCTGCTGTCTTTGTGCTGCCGAATCCCGGCGGCAACAAGAAGGCCGATATCACCGAGGTCAGGTCGATCAGGGCTGAGTGGGACGATCAGCCGATCGAATGGCAGATCAGGGCATGGAAGGTGCTGGACCTGCCAGAGCCCACTTTTCAGGTAGCCACCGGTGGGAAGAGCGTCCACAGCTACTGGGTGCTCAGAGAAGGGGTGGAGCCGATGCGCGGGGAGTTGGCGGCTCGCCGGGTGGTGAAGCTGGCGACCGATGCGGGCTTTCCCTCGGACCCGGCAGTGGTGAGCAGGTCGCAGCCGATGCGCCTGGCCGGATCGCTCTACATCGCCAAGCCCGCCAAGGCGGGGCACCCAGTGAACCCGCTGGCCGGCAAGCCCATTGGCTATGCCCAGATTCTGAAAGGAGCGGATCCGGAGCGGCGTTACCCCATTGAGGAGCTTGAGGCGGTTCTGCCGGAGCTCACCAAGGTCGAGTCCGAGACGGTGGGGCGGGTACGTGCCGGTACAGGTGATGTGTCGTATTCGGGAGAGGAGGATCCCTGCCCGATTTGTGGGCGTGACTCCGACGCCGATTGCACGATCTTCGACAATACCGATGGGGTGGTGGTGGTGTGCCACCGAGGGAAGAGCTTCAGCCCGCCGACTGACCTGACCTTGGGCGATGTGATCGCAGGAAAGGTGGATCCAGCGACTCGATGGGCCTACACGGGGGAATCAGCCCAGGGGAGTTTTGGGCGTCCGGCGGCAAAGTTCAAGCAGGTGGGGGCGGAGGTAGCGCTGCACAATGCCAAGCAGGAGCAGCTGGACCTGACGAAGGCACTGGCTTCACCACGGCAGAAGCGGGATGAAGGGGCGGTGGCTTCGGCTCCCGAGGAGGCGCCCCCTCAGGAGGAGGCTCCCGCTCTGGTGGTCACCGGCAACCCCGACTTCGACTGGGAGACGGCGGTCTTCTGGGCGGAGAGCGAAGAGGAGCGGGCTGCCCTTGTGGCGGCAGGGTTCGCTAGCGCTGAGGGGATTGAGGGCAACGACTTAAAAGGTCGGACGGTGTTCCTGTGCTGGAACAGCCGGGCAATGGTGAAGGTTCCGCAGGCGCTAAAAGATGTGGCGTTGCAGATTGCTTGCGTTGGTGGGAAGCCCCGGCTGATTCACCTTCCTTGTGAGGTGCCGCAGGCGCGGGGTGGGTTGGACCCAGATGCGAGTGCGAACACACCGATCACCTTTCTCAAGCGGCATGGGAGGGAAGCGCTGCTACTACTTGCGGATAGGGCGGAGAGGTGCTGCGAAAGGGATCAGAACGGGCAGAAGTGGGTGTGGTCGCGCGACAAGCAGGAGGCACCCGTTCAGGCCATCATCGCGTGGACTGTGTTCAAGGAGCATTTCGTTGTTGAGGGAGCCGAGGAGCGCCTCTACGAATGGGAAGGTGACCACTGGGTGCCGTTGCCGGGAAAAGCGAGCACGGCGATCGAGCAGTCTCTCCAGCGGTGGGTGGCGGCGATGCAATGGCGCACCGAACTAACCCTTAACAGCAAGGCGACCACGGCCTTGATCGCCGAGTTGCGCGATCACCCTGGGCGGCGGGCACTGTCTATGGATCCGGTGGTTCAGCACGGCGTGCTTCCCATGCGAAATGGGGTTGTCAGGTTGTCTGATGGGGTGCTGCTGCCTCATGACCGGAAGTACGGCAACACCTGGGTGCTGCCATACGAGTTCATGCCGGGCGGGCTGCCTGTGAAGACCATCGCATGCATTGAGCAGTTGCTGCCAAAGCCGCATCAACAGCGGTTGTTTCGGGCGGCATGCGCAAACGCGCTACGGCGGCTGGGGGCCAAGGGCTTCGTGGAGTTGACCGGTGTTGGTGACTCCGGTAAGTCGGCACTGGCGAGGCTGGTGGAAGCACTGGTTGGGAGGGATTGTACGGCCAGCAGTCAGCTCCATCTAATGGAAGACAAGAACCAGCGGTTCGAAACTCTCAAGGCGCGCGGGGCGGCGTTGCTGCTGTTTGCGGAGTGCCAGGACTATGGAGGCCCGCTGGAGCGGCTTAAAGCCCTCACCGGTGGAGACACCATCGTGGCTGAACGCAAGAACTCGACCGAGCGGTTTGACTTCACCTTCCGCGGCTTGGTGATGCTGGTGGGGAACTCACCGGTCAAGGCGAAGGACGACTCGTCGGCGGTGTTCAACCGAAGGAGGAGTATTCACCTTGATCAGGCCGTGCCTTTAGCAGAGCGGAGGGACATGCTCTCTTGGCGGGTTGACCACTGGGAAGGGGAGTTGGCGGAAGAGCTGGGGGCCTTTGTGGGCTGGGTGCTGGCGATGGACCCTCGGGAGGTCAGGGAGGCGATGGAGGAAACCGGAGGACTGGCTCAGCTTGATGAGTTGCTGGATGCGGAGCTCACGAACACACCGCTGGCGGAATGGGCGGAAGAGTATCTGATTTTCGACGATACTGCTGATGAGGATGGTAAGTATCACCAGCTCAGGATCGGCACTCTTTCCCCTGGTGAGGACTTCAAGCTAGATGCAGCGAAGTTCAAGGTTTTCAAGTTCGCCTACCCCTCCTACCGTGACTGGATGGCGGCTAACGGCCTGAAGGGCAAGGAACTGTCTCTGAAGCGGTTCAAATCCTCGCTGGTGGGCCTGTTGCGTGATCAATTGGGTTTGCCGCTGCCGAAGGGTCCAATGAGCAAGGCCCCGTACAGGACTGGGGTTGGGGCACAGATCCCGCTGCTGAGGATGCGGAGCAGAAGTGAGGACGGTGAGGTGCCTGGAGTGATCCGTTTTGCGCTTCAGCGGAAGCTCGGTGGCCATTCGTTGGCATCGTGACGACCGCCGAAGGCGGCGAGCTCAAGGGGGGCAGTCGTACCAAGGGTTGTGAAGAATCCCGGCAAGGCGTGATGGGTGCGTTATTGATCTGTGACGTCAAGAACCCAGTCGTATCAAGGGTTGTGATGGATGTGATGCTTTTCTTCTATTGAGATTTTTCCCAGGAAGGAAAGATACAGAGAGAAAGGGTGGGCAAGGAGTAAGCCCCCCTGTATGGAGCGAACCGAGTTGGGAAAATCTGTCACATGCATCACATCCACTGGTACAACTGGGTTCTTGATGTCACCGATCCGTCACCCACCCGTCACCACCCATCACGCAGCGCCCCGGCTTCGCCCACTGCGGTGGCTTGAGGGGGCGCCCGCGGCGCAAGTTGCAAGGCGCCAAGCCGCCCGCCCCCCAGGCGAGCGCATCAGTGTCAAGCCACTTGGCGAGTGTCACCCGAAACCCTTTGCCCTTGAGTGCCGCTCCAGTGCCCGCTCATTGCATGCTCTGATGGCCTCAGACTTCCTGGACCTGGCCAAGAACATTGGCGGGCTGCCAAGGCGGCAGTAAAATTTCAATAACAGATGCTGGTTTCCCGCGTGGGCTTTAAGCGCCTAGAGCCAGGGCAAATCTTCAGCATCCGGATCAGCGTCCCGCTTATCCACCAGGTTGGCCGGTGGGCTGAGGCAGAAGCTGTGAGTCGCAACAGCAGCATCAAGCCGGCACTACGGGATGTCGCCCTGCTGGAAGGCTCTCCAAAACTGATGAAATCCAACCTGAAGTGAAGCTGCTGTGACCTCATCAACCCTGAAACCCAGGCAAAGGAAGGCCGTATTGATGACGGCTGAGGGGATGCAACTGCGCCAGATCGCGCAGGAGCTGAACATTGGCTACACGACACTTCTGTCGTGGGGGCGAAACCCTGCGTATGTCAGCGCGGTCAATGAAGCTCTGCAGCAACTGGAGTCGGAGGCAACCAAGGAGTTGCAGCAGGGCTACGGCGATGCGGTCAAGAAAGCCCGAGAACTTCTGAACTCACAGTCCGAATCGATTGCCTTAGGCGCCGCCAAGCTGATTCTCAATACCATGAACCATGTGGTCGAGCGACGTGAATCTGCCGCTCGGTGGACAGAGATGTCAGAGCAGATGGAGGTGCTGGAGAAGCGCCTGGCGCTGATTGAGTTCATGCCCTCGGCGCATGACGTGGACCCAGCCCAAGGATCGATAGAAGCGAGCAGTACTCCCAAGCGGGCCTAGAAGACTGCGTCTCAGTACTTCTTGCCGGCTTAGCAGCAAGCTGTTCGAGTTAAGTCTCTCTTGGAGCACACGTCGGCATGGGATGGCTGTATCCAAGCTTCTCCCCCGAACCCTGAGGCGCATTCATCGACTGTTCATGACAGGAGAAGCCGGAGCATGCGATGTCATGGCATGCAACATCACGCCCACTCGTTAATGAGTGCCCTCTTCGCGCCTGACATAGCGACTGCCATTCGACATACATCTTCTAGCAGCTGTATATCTAGTGTCACTGTCTAGGTACCATTCAGAGCCTCAACTAACGGTCGGATCACAGTCACCTGGTCCTCCTCAATCGCTTGACTTATTCGCCTCTCACCTCCTATGTTGCTTTCAACCGATGAGACAGGACTGCGCCGCAGTCGCTCACTCTCACCGGTCAGGCTTACAGCCCTGACGCTGACAGCCGAATAGCCTAATCCCTCTCACTACATCAGCGCTACTTGCGCACCATGCCTATGCAGGATTGCTAGCGGCCGATTGTGCTGCGCCAAAACATAGGAACGCTCCCCCAAGGTCGTACGGATCCGCAACCTTCACCGGCTGCTGTGACGTCAACCGGTAGGTGCAAACGAGACGCCTGACGGTATCCAATCCGCTCAGCGCAGGGCATGCGGCCCAGTAGAGATACTCGTTCGGCCAAACGACGGAGGGGTTTAGCGGGAGGACGAGGGCAGCCAATGCCCGAGGACGGATCGAGCCGGTGCGCACCTTGGTGCGGGTCAACAGGCTTCCCGTGACTAAGTCTCCCCAGCTTTGCGCCAAAACACAACAGGCGCCCATACATGCGCAGGACAGTATCAATAGTCGCTAAGACTTCCTCCTGCGGGGCCTTGCGGCCCTGACGCGCTACGCCCTTCCTATGCCCATTGGGGCCCGGTGTAGTCGTCGCAGCGAGATCGAGCACGATCTCCATCCCTCTCCCCATCACTTCAGATGATGGTTAACCAGGGGTGCGGTGCAAATCCGGCTTCCAGTCCCCGGATGGGACTGAAAAGAAGGGCAAGAACACCCGACGAAATCCATCCACCTCCCCAATCCACCTGCATACATTGAAGACCTCCTGGGTCATGACCCCAGGGGGTCACTGCGTAGCAGGCAAGGCGCAGCGAGCGCCCACCAGTCTCCCTACCGGTGGGCCTTCTCTGTATGGCGGTTCAAGTCCGCCTGGATTGGTTCGCCCCGCTTCATGCGGGGCTTTTTTTTATGTCCGTCTGACGCTGTGATGTTTATGGCTACTTCCAGCCTCTACCTGCCAGATCCCCCCCTTTCTCCCCCCGAGCCCGTCTTCCTGACAAAGGCCGAGCGGGATGCCCGCCATCCCTCCCTGGTCAGCTACCTCCTCCCCACCCACTGGGCCTGCTATTTCATCAACGACGACCCTTCCGGTCTGGAGGACGAGGAGATCGCTGCGGCCGATGCCTGGTGGCAGGAGACCTTCTCCTCCCGATCCGCCAGCTGCGTCGATGCCGATGAGGACTACGGCTTCTCCAGGCATCACGACGCTGCCGGCTACTGCCTGGCGACCGACTGCACGGTCTACCGCTTCCTCCTGCAGCCGGCTTGCCCCGTTGGGGCTCCCTCGCCGAAGGCGAAGCCATGAGCGGCTACTGCAAGGTCCGCTTCCGCTGTGCCCGCAGCGGCAACGCCACCGCCGGCCTGGTCCTCCCGGCTGATCGCCTCCGTGGCGCTTCCTACTCCAGCCTCTCGCGCTACTTCCCGGCCGGTGCCTTCGCATACATCCGCTCCCCCTGGCTGGATGTCTCCCCGCCATTCGATGAGCCGGCTGAAGCCCTGCGCTTCTGCTTCCCAGAGAACGGGCCTGGGCCTTCGGCCTCCTAACGGCTCTTCTGGCCAGCCGGCCGACTGCCTCCGGGCTGGTTAACCACCTGCCTCCTCTGCAATCCCCTCCACCGCCTGCCCAGCAGGCTTTTTTCATGAACTTCCGCAGTGAGATCACCATCCGCATGCCTGATGGTGTGTTCCTCCCCCCGTTCGTCCTCCTGCACCAGGACACCGAGATCTTCTCCGCCGTCATGTTCCTGCAAGCCATGGGCAGTCAGATTGCCTGGCATCAAAACGGGAACCTCTACGGCCTGCAGCTCTTGATCGCCCCCATCCCCGAGCACGCCAGCGGCGGCCAAGCCACCCCCGTGGCCGACATGAACCGCCCAGCAGGCCCTCTCGATCCGGTCAGCGTGCCGCCCCCGAGCCCTGAGGACCTGGAAGAAGTCTTCTCCTTCCTTGACTCCCCCGCCTGCTGCCCCAACGGAGCCCACAAACCGTGAATGTCACCGTGCTTACTGGGACCGCCCCACTCCCGGTGCAGCTCACCTTCTTTGACTGCGGAGCGATCCGCGCTGAGGTCCTTCTCCAGGTCCCTGGTGTCACCCCCCGCTGGGACGAGGAATCCGCCGGGGGCTTCTCGGTCTTGATCGAGGTCTGGGGGAAGCAGGCCCAAGAGCTGAGCGACAACGCCACCCCCGGCATGCGGCTGGCGGCCTCGGGGCGGCTGTGCGGCAACCACTGCGGCGTGCGCCTGGTAGCCGACCGCCTGCAGCTGTTGACCCCAAAACCCTCCACCAGCTGATCCGTTCAACCGGGCCGGCGGGTGGAAGCCCCGCCCCAGCGCTCGCCGGTCTCTCCCCGAGGCCGGCTTTTTCATGTCCTCTCTGGCGGCCCTTCGGCCGCAGCTGTGATTCCCATGTCCCATCAATTCAGCTCTGGCGTCTTCCTCCATAACCAGCCCGCCTGGCACCGCCTCGGCCTGGTCCTCGATGGCACCCTCCCAGCCCGTGAGGCGTTCTGCCTCGGTGGCGCCGATTTTCATCTCGCCGGCAGGCCGGTCTACGACGCCGACATGCAGCCCATCGAGGGCTACCAGGCCATTACCCGGACCGATACCGGTGCCACCCTCTCGGTGATGAACGCCACCTACGAGGTGGTGCAGAACGAGCAGTTGATCCGGGTCGCCGAGGCCCTCCATGGCGATGCGGTCATGGATGCCGTCTGTGTCCTGGCCGGCGGCAGGAAGGTGACCTTCACGGCCCGAGTGCGGCAGTCAGAAGGGGAAGTCCTCCCCGGCGATCCGGTGAACCAGTACCTGGTCGGCTGCACCAGCCATGACGGAACGATCGCCTTCTCGGTCTTTTTCTCCCCCATCCGGGTGGTGTGTAACAACACCCTCTCCGCCGCGCTCGGGTTGGCTTCTGCCCGGAGCCGCCGCCAGCAGGGCTGCCGCATCCGCCATACCAGAAACGCGAATGCCCTCATCAGCCGGCTCCCTGAGCTGATCGATCTGCAGCGGCAGCAGTTCACCGGTGGCCTAGCCGAACTCCGCGCCATGGCCGCCGCCCCCTGCACTGCTGCGCAGTTCCGCCAATACGTCGAAACCCTCTTCGCCGATCAGCTGCGGGGGGCTATCAACGACCGCCGCGGTGATGCGAGCACAAGCCGGCCCCGGCGGCTGGAAGATCTCCCTGCCTGGGAGGGTCTCTCCGCCAAGTTCGAAGGCCAGGCCATCGGCAGCGACATCCCCGGCGTGCAGGGCTCGATGTGGGGCGCTTACCAGTCGGTCACAGAATTCTTGTCGCATGAGGCCGGGAGATCGAGGGATCCGATCGAGGCCGCCCGCCAGCGGCTGGAGGGGCTCTGGTTCGGCAAAGCCGCCGCCACCCTCAGCCAGGCGCATGAGCTGGCGCTGGCAGCGACTCGCAGCTGAGGCTGGCCTATGGCCAGGGGGGGCCTACGGCCAAGGACGGGGTGAAGCCAGCCATGCAAGGAAAAGGGCAAGGGCTCTGACCTCCTCGCCCGGCTTTGTCCACACCAGCGGGCTGTGACGACCACTGGTACGGCTTGATGCTGCCACGGCTTCTGGAGGAATTGGCTGAGCCGGGTGGCGGTGGCGCTTTGCCCCCGAGCCCGTAGAGCCTGTCGCTTTGGCACTGGTCAACCAGCTGGGGCGTGGCGGCGGTGGCCATTGCCCCGAGCACGTCAGTAGCGACCGGCCTCTGTCGTCCTGCGCTTCTAGCCCCCTGATCAGCTTGGTTCCTTTGGGGAGCTCACCCCAGTGACCACTCCGCAACACACTCACTCAAAACCATTCACCGCCCAACCAGTGCCATCCATCCCATGACCTCCTACGAACCCAACTTCTGGACCACGATTGCTATCTTCTGCCGCGAGCTGGCGCCGATCAGCGGACCATTGCTCGATTGCATTGGTCAGACGGCTGCGGCGATCGAGCGAGCCGAGAACGAGTCAATCCACTCAAGTCAGGGCTATGAATCTGTCCAAAAGTTAAGAGTTCTGCATCAAAATAAGCAGTTGACACCTCTCAGCCCACATCCCAATGAACTAATGGAGAGCAAGATAGAGTCACAAGGGAGACGCCACCTAGAAGATGTGTAGAGGGCGAGGACCAAGCTGCCTTTCCATTGCAGGTTATGATCGAGTTAAAGTTCTCAAGGCATGATTTACTAATCTGCCATACTGCTCTGCTTGCCAGCCTGGAGCAGAGCGCCAGTAGATAGGAGTGCGATGTCTAGCAGCTAGCGCATCCGATATGTCTGTAATCTAAGCTAAATTCACTCGATAAGACTTCTGCAGGATGATAATGCTTGCATTCTGCTTCGCTGACTCCGCAGGGATTGAATTCAGAGATGAGGAAAGCAGAAGCACCAACCAGTAGGACTTATGTGCAATTAGAAAGACTACCCCTGGGGACGCCAACGTCTCCAGCCTGAATACAAGGACTTCTATGCTAGCATCTTAAGAGCTGATTCGACAAGCTACAATGGCATTTAACACGAAGAGGCGAGTCGCAAAATCGTATGACACACACGAAGCGTTGTTTCGCGATCGAAGGAACAGAATGGTGCAGGGTCTACTATCTCATCAATCTGATATCTTGCGCAAGTATCAGAATGAAGCATTAGAGAAGCCGAATGTTGCTATAGAACTTCCTACTGGAAGCGGTAAGACGCTTGTTGGTCTGCTGATAGCAGAGTACAAGAGAATCACTAATGGAGAGAGGGTGTTATACCTGTGTCCCACTAAGCAATTGGTGCAACAAGTCTGCCTACAGTCGATGCAGAAGTATGGAATTCACGCCATCCCGTTTATTGGACGAAAGAAGGACTATGAGCAGTCTGCAAAGGCTTCGTATCTCAACGCGGAGACAATTGCAGTGGCACCATACAGTGCACTTTTTAACACCAATCCCTTCTTTGTAAATCCCCAGCTAATAGTACTAGATGACGCCCATGCGGCCGAGAACTATATCTCCATGAATTGGTCAGTCAATATCTCAAGGGTGAATGATGCTTATGTCTACGATCAACTGTTAGGAATAATCCTTCGCCATATGCCATCAACTGAGATGACTAGATTCAAATCCAGTGCTGAAGACATGGCCAAGTGGGTCGAAGTGATGCCAGGCCACCTTCAAGCAAGATCCCAGGAAGAGATATGTGAATTCCTTAATCAGCATCTTGGAAGAGAATCTGATCAGTACTATTCTTGGAGCCTGATTCAGTCGTATCTTCATGCATGCCAGATTTATATTAGCAACAAATCCATTCTCATTCGTCCTTTAATCCCGCCATCTCTAACTCATGCACCCTTCGCTGATGCAGCACAAAGAGTTTATATGTCAGCAACTCTTGGCCTCACTGGCGACTTAGAGCGAATTACGGGAATTGATACCTTTTATAGGATACCAATCCCTCATGGTTGGGACAAGCAAGGAATCGGACGTAGACTGTTTATGTTTCCAGAGCTAAGTCTGGAATCCAACCAAGCTGAAGTGCTTGTAAGGACGTTGGCTGAGCAGGCTGGAAGAGCAGTCGTTTTGACTCCAGATACCCCCCGAGTTGAGAAGTGGAAGAAGGTGTTCAATCGACATACAATCTTTACAGCTTCTGACATCGAAGACTCAATCGATAAATTTTGTGCTTCGCCACATGCAATCGCGATACTTGCTAACCGGTATGATGGTCTAGACTTTCTCGATGAGTCTTGCAGACTTCTCGTCTTAGATGGACTTCCTAAGGCAGTAAACCTACAAGAGTCTTTCCAGATCACACGAATGATGGCAGGAAATCTGTTCAAAGATCGGATTAGGACAAGAATTGTCCAAGCTGTCGGTAGATGTACGAGAAGCGCAACAGACTATGCGGCTGTTGTCGTTGTTGGCGAGGACTTTTTTGATTGGCTTGTGGTGAATGAAAAGTTATCTCTTTTTCATCCTGAGCTGCAGGGAGAGCTGAAATTCGGAATTCAACAGAAGGATGTCGATAGTGTAGATGAATTCTCGGAGAACATGGCCATGTTCCTCACGCATGGCGAAGACTGGGATCAAGCAGACGCTTACATTCTTGAAATGCGTGATGAGACGACTCAGGCGACTATCCCAGGTCAAGATAAGCTCTTATCAGCTGCAGTCAAAGAGGTTCGATATGCCTATACTTTGTGGGATGGGAACTACCGAAAAGCTCTAGAACTGGCTGAAGCCGTGGCAGATACTCTCACCGGAAACGAGCTAAAAGGGCTGAGAGGACAGTGGTACTACCAAGCAGCAGTGTGTGCGGACAAGCTTGTCACAGACTCTAATGCAACTGAGTATCACCAGAAGACAATTGATCTCTACAGACGCGCTGCTGCCTGTCTGCCAGCCCTAGCATGGCTACATGCTCGGATAATAGACCTTACCGGCAAGACTGACAATGAGATGAGTTCTGAAAAGTCATGTAGCTTTCTAGAAGCCAATATTGAGAGAATGGAAAATGTGTTTGCTGATAGGGGGTATTCATCTATTCGAAGGTTTGAGCAGGATATCAAAAGTATTGGTGACATGCTTAGGTCTACAGATAGTGACCAGTTTGAAGAGGCTCATCGTCTTCTTGGTGAGATTCTTGGTTTTCAGTCTGAGAATTCTACTGGGCATGCTGCGCCAGATCCTTGGTGGATCTCCACAGCCGAACTCTGCATTGTATTTGAAGACAAAAGTGATTCGAACCCTGATAATGCCGTCCCTGTTAATACTGTTCGCCAAGCCGTCTCTCATCCGAAATGGATCCGTGGCAATACATTTGTGAACAACACAGCGGCAATCTACTCATCATTAATAACTACACAACGAAAGATACATAGGGATGTCCCTACATATGCTGATGAACTGGGATATTGGCACATTGACGACTTTATTGATTTCTCAAGTGAGGTTTTCAATGTACTTCGAGATCTTCGAGCAAGTTTTGTTGGGATAGGGGACACCTCATGGAGAGATGTGGCTCGACAGCTCCTAAAAGAGAAATGCCTAGATCCTGTCTCAATAATCAATAGAGCAACGATGAGAAAACTTCGACAGGTGACAGTTGAATGAGTCTGTCGTTGACGGAATTATCATCGGCGTAATTCGAGTCGATAGTCGCGAATTCTAAGCCTGATAACTTTGCTGCCTCTTAGGTGTTTCATTTGACGAGTGCTCGACTGAGAAACTACTTCCAGGGACCCGATGGAGAAGAGGCGGATTTCGTGAGTTTAAGTCTCACAAGACAGGATGACTTGGTTTGAGCATGACTGGACAAACAAGCATGGCCTGTCTACCGCGAGCGCTGCAGACAAATTCCACGCTTCCAAGACTATGTGCCTGAGCCTGAGCAGCCCCACATGTTATGAGGATAAAATGCTGCAATCGGATATTTATCCTGAATGGTATGTACATGTGATTACTTGAACGGGCTGCTGATGAGCGCATCATCCCAGCACCACCTTCGAGTGAACCACGGTCTTCCGCTCACGCCCGAATTTCAGAAGAGGGAGCAGGCGCTTGCTCAAGATCGACCGCATCATCACCCTAGTTCTGCCGAAGTCGAAAAGCTGGGAACCCAAAGTGTAATGGCTCAGCATGGCGCCCATGCCGGATTTGAAGATCGTCAGAGAGTTCAGCTCGTCTTCCGCGTCCTTGATGGCGGCGGTATCCCTCAGTTCATTGCCGACGGAACTCCCGTTCACTACGGCTTTGAACTTGTTAATTATCCCTTCCTCCTACGCAACAGCATTCCGCTTGTTCGCCGTCACCACCGAAGATCCATTCCACCCCCGAGACCTTGGTAATGGAGCAAGCTATTGGGCGCCCCCGCCGTCCTAGGGGTAGAGCGACTCCTCAGCCCCGCCAGTGAAGACGGGGACATGTTCGCCGGTGAGGGTGTCTATGCGTTCGAGGGGCCAGCAACCGGCATCGAAGTGCCAGAGGTAGCGGGGCATGATGATGGAGAGGCTGCCTACAGGGTTCCCTGGGGCGGTCAAGTCAGCGAGAATGGCCTGAGCCAACTTCTGCACGATGCGCTTCCCAGTCCTGCTTGCAACGGCCTTGGCCACCCTCACTCTGGTTCCGCCACCAGCCGGCGCAAAGGTGGTCGCCGAAGGAAAGCCCAGTCCCGGCGGCTTCTATTGGCAGAAGGTTCATAAAAGCAATGGCAGCACCCAGTACCTCTGCCGCTCGACCAAGGATGCAGCGATCCAGAAGAACGCGAAGTGTGATGGGGCGAAAGCAGCAAAGCCATAGTCGCATCCTTGGTCTGTGTGCCGCGTGGCTGGTCCTGGCTGGCCCTGCTGCAGCGGCCACGGTGATCTCAGTCGGTGATGGCGACACTCTGAGGGTGGAGGACAGAGGGAAGAAGATCACGATCAGGCTGGCCTGCATTGATGCGCCAGAAACTGCTCAGGCCCCCTTCGGCATGGCCTCCCGCCGCCTACTTCAGGAGCTAGCTCCGATCGGGGCGAAAGTGCAGCTGGTCATCAAGGACCGTGACCGCTATGGGCGCACCGTGGCCGACATCCAGCGCAATGGGCAGAGCATCAACATGAGGATGGTTCGCGCCGGTCAGGCGTTCGCGTATCGCCAGTACCTCGCGAAATGTGATGCAGCCGCCTACCTCAAGGCCGAGCGCGAAGCAGAGAGGGCGAGCCTGGGTGTCTGGGCCGTGCCAGGTGGAATCAACCGTCCATGGGACTTCCGCCGAGGAAGGCGAAGCGGGAGCACATCCACCAGCAAGCCACAGGCTCCAGCACCTTTGGGGACGATGCAACCGAGAGCTACGCCATCAGCCAGCCGCTACCGGTGCAAGGAGATCGGTAGCTTTGCCAGGGCCCAGGAACTGCTGCGGCACGGCCACACCTACCTCGATCGTGATGGCGATGGGGTGGCATGCGAGGCGCTGCGCTGAGTTGGCAATCATGATCCAGGGCCCTATCGTCTCCAGGTGCCGGTCCAGTTCCTCACAGTCTGAGGTGAACTGGGCGGGTCAGGGCCTTTACGAGCGGCACCCGATGGTCAACTGCCTAGTACCCCCCCAGAGCGACAAAACGTAGCCGCCGTGCAGATTTGATCATACCTATCGAGCAGAGGGGAGCACGATCAGAATTTTCGTGACCAAATTAGGTTGATGAGTGACAATGACTAGGTCTATAATGCCGTTGGTAATTCGTTGCTACACAAATGATCAACACAAAGGTCGCAATCCAAGTCCTGCTAGGGGCACTTCTAGTTGGCTCTGGAACTGCTCTTGCCCAGAATTGCTCATCTTTTTCGAACTGCGCAGAGGCGGTTAGATCTTACAACGAGGGTAACACCAAGCTGGATCGCGATAAGGATGGCATTCCTTGTGAAAGCATCTGCGGAAGCAATGGCGAGAACATGCCACGTTGATTCGTTGCTTACACGATTTCGAGGCAATCCCTTTTCGAAGACTGCGAGAAGGGATTGCCCGATAACCTTTTCGCTCAGGAAGAGATATAGAGACTGAAGTAGTTGAACTCATTTGATGTGCTTGGGACGATCGGCGAAAAAGCCTGAGGGATTAGCTTCTTTTCAGACTCCCCAGAATAATCTGCTTGTGCTGCTTCCTGAATCAAAGCAAGTTAATCCAAAAGCTCTGCTTTGAATTCTCCCTCATCGGAGCTCCAGTAGTAGTCTTCATATGATATGCCAAACTGCTCAGCCAGGAATCGGCTGATCCTTTCTTCAGCCTTCATGCTCAGTGTCATCCATTCACGAGGCATTCGCTTGTATCCTAAGTACCTCATTATTTGGTGTGCCTGCTCAAGATCAAGACGAAAATAGTAGTCGTCTATGTCCCTCTCGCATGCCACTCTGACGCTTAGACTAATTTCGTTGTCACCATCACTGCTGGATGTGTAAAATGCTTGCTCAGCTCTAGGCTCTCTACTAGTGTTGTGCGCAATTGATGGGAGGTCTGTCATGTCAGATAGAACTTCCTCTGCAAGTTGCTCCCATGAAACCGCCATAGAGTTAAGGCTTCGACAGGCAACTTCTAAGAACACATGTTTTCTCTCAAGATCTTTTGCAATTGCTACGATACTTTGTTTGATTGTCTCGTCGGTCTGAATCGAAGGAGCAGGGTTAAGTTCAGATTCGAACTGTTCTGCAATGGCTAGCTCCTGCTTCATTTCATGGATTTGACTTTGCCGCGTTCGCTCGGCCTCCTTAATGCTGTTCCAATTGTCGCGATTGAGGAGAAAGATGATTAACGCTACCAAAAAAAGCAAGCATCCTAGAAGTCGAGATCCGAACAGTGAAACAAGTCCGGCAATCAAAAAACTGATAGTGACGGTCTTGGCTTGCTTTGCTGACTTGATCTTGGTAATCTCTCGTTGATAAGTCTGGATATACCCTCTGGCTTCGTCTATTGAGACAAACCTAGATGCCTCTTGAAGTCTTAACTCCGCAGTTCTTCTCAACTCAGGAGCATTGCCACGAAGCCAGTCGAGCTGACTCTTCGTTCGATCTGAAGCATTAGAAATATCAGCATTAAGTGCACCCCTCATTGATGAAGCACCCTTATATCTGACGGATCTCACCGCTGAACGTTGATTCCGAACCCATGCAGCGAGGCATCGCTTTTCTTCAGAAATGCCAGAAATGCATTGGTCGCTGTGGTCAATAACAATTATCGAGCAAGCACCAACCTTAAGCGCTTGGTGCCGATCCAAGGGTTTCTCAAGTCGAGACAACTCGTTGCTGGAAGAAAGCAATTCATTGAATGGAACAACTTGGAACGCATACCCCATAGGTGTGGACGTAAGACTGTGCTTGTCACATCTTACAATGTTTTCTTGGTGGACTTGTTGGCAGGGATCCTGGCGGGTTGTATTGAGTATAGTTTCACTGGATTGAGATATCAAGCGGAGAGGAGTTTATTCCTAACTCAAGATATTGCGTACAATTCCGATCATTGATAATCTGTGGTTATTCTAGAATTAGATCTAAGCAACGTTGGTGTCGAAGTCTGATTTAGGACCAAGTTTACAGTTGAGCCCTGCAGCGACCATTGGAAGCAGGACTCATTCAGGCGGCTCAGCGGGAGCTTGTGTTCACACAATCCAAATTCCTCAGCACTGAGGTGGTCTGATTTTTCTGGACAGGCTCCATAGTCAACCTGTGAGGCGGGGCACAGACACTGAATGGGGGCTCCCACCGATGAGGAAACGCCGCATCCATGGCCTCGAGTTCAAGGCCACACTCGCCATGGAGGCGATCAGTTGTCGAAAGACGCTCCAGGAGATCGCCGCCGACTGCGCGGAGCGCCTGAGTCAGGTGGGCCGGTGGATGAAGCTGGGCAAATAGACAACGCTTGGTCGTCTCCGGCAACCAGATTAGGCGATTGACCACGGCGATCGGTCAACCCTTCTCCATCCTCATCCCCGGCAAGCCTCGCTGGTCTGCCCCTTCCCCTCCCCTCCTCCTAGAGCATCAGGGGAGCCGTATAAGTGATTCGGACACAACAGATGGAACACACACTTCGCCAGCGTACTCAGAAATCCAGATTGTCTATCTCATCAGCCTGGGTAGGATGTGAGTGGCTAAAACCTACTGGAATGCAAATTTCATCACGAACGCGCAGGGATGCCTTGATGGCCAGCTTTTTCATGGCAATTGCATCTTGCTTGGTTTTCCCGAACCCCCTGTTGGCGTTGCCCGGGGAGACCGGCAGTGAAATCGTGCGCAATTGGCGCGCAGCCACACATATCCTGCCTCGACCTAATCTCGTTAGAAAGCTGACAGATGGCTATCCGGACTTTGAATCCACGGGCGCTGCTGCAGGCGGCCGTCTTACCTTCAGTGCATTCCTGAATAGCAGTGGAATCTCCGAAAGCGAAACCATTGACTACAGGCCGGACGCCTGTGAAACGGAGCCCTATCGCTGCTCAGGTCAAGTTGTTTTTCAGAAGAGTGGCAATAACTTGGGCCACCTCCTGATTGCCGAGGTCTTTGGACCAGAGGTGCTGGAGGACTTTCTTAGCTCAGAAGCACTTAGAATAATCAATGATCCTGGGTGGGCCTCAGGTGCCGTCAACGTCTTTTATGCAGGTAAGCGTTTTAACTATTCCACTTGGGTTCATAGCGAGCCTGGTAAGGTGAGGGCTATTTCCCACTTCACTGTTCTCAAGAAGAATGACGCCGAGCTCCGTCGACGCATCCGATTGGCCGAGACTTGCTCAAGTCCGAGCATGAGGAGCGACCCTCTCTGCAGCTCCCCTTGAGGCTGCCTTTGGTCCCACTTCCCCGAGCACCTGATCTCACATATCCCGTCAGCCGGGGAGGTGGGATTCATCCACACTCCAGCTTGGACAGGGGACGGACAAAGCCATTGCTCAGCCCTACCTGTAGTTCTCACCTCATTTCTGACAGGTGCACGATGTTGAGTCTTCACCATGAGGCAATGTATCCCCCTCTCGGAGAGTAGACATACATCGACCAGGGCGACATCCTGCCTGGCTCAAGGTTTGAGCCTTTGAGCTCCAGCTGGCTTCGGCTAGAATACTGGCACTATTTCAAGGTCCACATTGAGGTTTCGGGCGAAGTAGACAGGCTGAGTACCTGCATTAAGGCGCATTTATTGAGGTGCCGTCACTTCTGAGGCAGGAGGCAAGCATATCATTCACATGATCTAAGTGCGATATCGCTCTAACCGCTAAAAGCCGGCAGGCGCCTTTGGTATTGGTTTTTGGCGGAATTTCTCGATTATTACGACGTCGAAATAGAATGCGTCCTGACTGAGCCTTATCCTGATCGGACTCGATGCCACACCATTGCTGCATGTGTATGTGGGTAAAAGGCCGTTGCTTGTCATTCCCTCAACTTCTTCTTTCATCCTGAACTCTTGCCCTGTCGCATCTTTGACAAATCCAGCTGTGCAAAGTGGTGATGAACAAGGAACCTCTACTTCAATTCTTACCGTTGAGCCATTAGCGCATTTGAGAACCCAGTAGATGTCGTGAAGGGCCGCATCTAAAATCCTGCATTCATGGACTTTATCATTCGATGTCCGAATAAATGCTTTGCGGCCAATTAATGCGTCTTGCCGAAATGGTGGCCTGCCGGCCGGTTCACATGCGAATGCATTGTTCGGCAGGATCATCCCGGCAATAGCTGTAGCGAGAGGAAGGCGAAAGAAGGGTGTCATCCTTGATCAGTCTGCGTACGCTTGTCTCGACCTGGAACTAGCGTGACCCCGTCAATAGTCCAGTGCCTATGAGAGCTGGTGGGGTTGGCCAGGCCACGTTCCGTTGCTGGAGTATTTCCCAGAGCATACGACCCTAGTGCGCCGACTGTTGACTGTATGTGTTGTACCCGATTCCGTGCTGCTCTGAGCTGGACTGGCTTGTCTTTACAGTGACCATCGTTGCCAAGTGTGCAGTACATCGCCCTGTAAAGTGCGCTCCCGCTCAAAAGGTAGCTCCGCGCCCAAGCTCCGAGCCCATGGCCAAAGTCATTTTGTAGGCTATCAGCGGTCGCCAGAACCTCCAGGAGATCTCCTTTGCGCCAGCATGCACTTGATCCAGGTAAGGCAATGGAGGCGCCGGGCATTTAGGAAGCGTCCTGTCGCCCTCATGCGAGAGGTCCCGGACAGGTGGTTAACCACGGAGATCGACCCAGCCAGTCCCTTCCTCATCCCCAGTCAGCCACGCTTGCCACACTCCCCCGAGAATTCGATCCCATTGGCCCCGTCAAGCTGTGGGGGCTCAATCAATCACTCTCCGATTCGGACGAGGGCGGACAGGGTCCGGACAGGGCTACGTCTCCCCCCTCTTCCCAGTTCTCACCTCGCCCCGGACTCCCCGGACGGGGGGCACTCCCCACTATCAGACTTTTGATGAGTCACCTCGTCCCCTGCTCAGCAGCCAGCGAAGAGAGGTGGCAACCGCCGCTGTTCGGCGCGTCCGGGTGTCCGGCTCAAAGGTGGGCGGGAAGCTCCGTTCGCTGGCACCGGTGGATGGCCCCCCCCCCGAGGGCGAACTATTTCAACCACCATCTGCACCAGCATTCGGCAAACCGCCTATCGGTACAACCCAGGGAACTCCGCTTCAAGCCGGGCCAACTTGGGCTTGTCGTGAAAGACCACGTAGGGATGGGTCGGGTTCCGGGCCACGAAGTCCTGGTGGTAAGCCTCGGCGGGGGTAAAGCCTCGCCAAGTCTCCACCGTGGTGGCGATCGGCTCCGTGAAGACCCCGGAACGGTTCAACTGGGCGATGTAGCCCGCAGCCACCCGCCGTTGCTCGGGGTTGGTGGGGAAGATCGCCGAGCGGTACTGGCTACCCACGTCGGGTCCCTGGCGATTCAGCTGCGTGGGGTCGTGGGCCACCGCGAAGAACACCTTCAGCAACTGGCCATAGCTCACCCGGGCGGGGTGGTAGGTGATGCGTATGCCTTCGGCGTGGCCGGTGTTGCCGTTGCTCACTCGTTCGTAGTCGGCGGTGTCCGCCGTGCCGCCCGCGTAGCCGGTCACTACCTCCCTGACGCCTTTGACGTGCTCGAAGACCGCCTCCATGCCCCAGAAACACCCCCCAGCCAGCACCGCCGTGGCGGTTCCGGCAGGAGTGCCGGCAGGGCTCTCAGCCAGGACCGGATTGGGGAGGTCCCTCGCGGAGGCGGCCTGCAGCCGAGGTACTGCGGAGGCTGCCAGGAATCCAGCTGCCAGTAGACCGGCGGCGATCAGTCCCCCGGCGGCGGCTCTGCGGGCCAGGGGTGGGAGAGGAGAGGGCATCGAACGAGGGGCACACTTCCCAATACCGGTGGAGGCGGCCATTGGATGGGCTGAAACGACATGGGTACCGTTCAGTCCCCTCTTGCGGGCCTGGGCGAGCGCGCTATGGGGGATGGCGCCCTCTGGCAAGCCTGGATTCTTGCCAATGTGCTGGCTCTCTCACCACCCCGAGCACATCGCCCTGCGCCGGCTGCAATCCCACCAAGCAGTAGTTCAGCTGCCAAGATCCCGACACTCCCATAGCACAGATGCGGGTCGCTCCACAGCTGTGCTTTCTAGGCATTCTGATCCTCACCCCCTTGGCCGCCGCTGCCGCTACGTTGATGTCATTCGGAGATGGCGACACGCTGCCCGTGGAGGAAGCGGGGAGGAAGATCACCTTCCGTGTCGCCTGCATCGACGTCCCAGAGGTTGAGTAGGTATCCTAAGGCCAGAAGGGTCACGGTGGAAGCGGATGAGGTTACACCCCTTGCGATTCTGCAGCCATCCATCCATCGAGTATAGGGAGACTCTGTACAGCTGGTTGCACTAGACTCATGCAAACGTGGTCAACAGAATAAAAGTCTAGCTGGCTCGTTCAAGCCGGGTTCACCAGACATCCTTTAGAATAAGACCTTGAAGCTTCCTGGAGTTGAATATGAAATCCCCCGCTATTCCAATCGATGAACAAGAGCGCCTTTCTCAGCTGAGGTCGTTGGCAATTCTGGACACCTCCCCTGAAGAGAGATTCGACCGCGTCACCCGCATGGCGCGACGGCTGTTCGGTGTTCCGATCGCCTTGGTATCCCTTGTGGATGAGAACCGGCAGTGGTTCAAGTCCTGTTTCGGCTTGGATGTCAATGAAACCGACCGCCGGATCTCCTTCTGCGGTCACGCGATTCTCAACCAGGGGACGCTGCTTATCGAGGACACACTAAAGGATGAGCGATTCGCTGACAACCCTCTAGTGATAGGTGCGCCGCATATCCGCTTCTATGCAGGCCAACCCTTACACACCCTGAGTGGTCAAGCGATAGGTACGCTTTGCATCATTGATCGAGAGCCCCGCAGCTTCGGGCAAGACGACCTATCGATGCTCAAGGATTTAGCCGGAATGGTCGAACGCGAGTTCATGGCAGTGCAGTTGGCCATTTCGGACGAACTGACCCGCATCTCGAATCGCCGAGGGTTTCTGGCGCTCAGCAAGTACAGCCTGGAAATATGCAAGCGGCAGAGTTTCCCTGCCACGTTGGTCTTCTTTGATCTGGACGGGTTCAAGCATGTGAACGATAGCTACGGACATGCCGAAGGTGATCGCGTCCTCAAGGAGTTTGCAGATCAGATGCGGGAATCCTTCCGCACGTCGGATTTGTTCGCCCGACTTGGTGGTGACGAATTTGTTGCCTTGCTGACCAACGTCAATGCCGACGCGATTGATGTTCTCATCGAACGCTTCGACACTGCGCTTCAAGCGCGCTTCGCCGCGTTGGCCCTGCCCTACAGCATCGGGTTTTCCTATGGGCTTCTTTCTTATGAACCACTGAAGCATTCATCGATCGAAGACATGCTGCATGCGGCAGATAGTGCAATGTATGCGAACAAGAGAGGTAAGCGCGGTGGGCTGTAAGTTGCTTTGCTAATAGCTAACCATGCGTCAATGTGGACCGCACGGCCTTAGGCCTACTCATTGAGACGTCAGTATCCCGCTCCTGTTCTTGGGAGTCTCTGTTGGCTGGGCGTGATCTGCCACAGCCGGTGATGGTTATGCAGCCTCTCGACTAAGTGAACCCACCGGTTCCGCCAGCTGCTGAGCGATCACAAAATGCTGCCCAGTCGACGGTCCGATCGAGAAGTCACCTGAGAAGATCCGCTCGAATAGCCGGAGCGAGCGGTGGTACACAAACGTCGAGGTCTGGACGTCGAAGAGCTCAGGCCCGTAGAGGATGAGTGGCAGCTCTGCCATTAGATAGTCTACCGCACCCAAGCGCTGGTCATGGCTCGGTTCATGTCCCTCCCGGCGCCGATTCTGAAGAACGTCGTCCGTTGCGGCAAGGCACTCCAGTTGAAACTCCCGGTCGGTGGCGAAGGCGTTGCGGCAGCGTTGTTCAGACGCGGCATAACGATCGAGCCGCGCCACCTGAGTCCAGGGAAGCAGACCCAGGCGGTTGGCAACAGTGCCAACGGCTTCGCGGGCTCGACCAATCTTGTTGTTGAGGTGGCGCACTTGTCGGCTGGTCTTACGGGCGGCCACTTCAGGGACATAGCCGCCCGCCTCCAATGTCCACACCGTCGGGGTGTCGGGAACGAACACATCGACGCGATCGAAATGTTCGTTGGCCCAGGCCAGCAACTCGGTGAGTCGACCCTCACTGTAATAACTGGTGAATGGGCTCGTCCCGACGACGGCATGGAAGCGCTCGCCGCGATCGGGTAAGCATCGCGACAGATAGGACGTGTTGCGATGAAGGTTCCCATTGCTGTAGGAGCTCAAGACGCACCCCTCCCCGGGGCGCGGCCGAATGACCATGCCGCAGTCGGGGCACGGGTGGGACACAACGCAGGCCGAATGCGCGATGCTCGTTGCGATCTGGGTTCTGCATCGGGGACAGGCCAACTCCATGGTCAAAGACGTTTCCAAGTCAACGGGGTGCCGGCGGCGGACAGGTTCGTGCCGTGTAGTCGCAGGCATAGATCGTTGGTTTCTGCCAGCTGAGGGGAATCTCCAGCAGATCGCGAGGGCCGCTGATGCCCTGGGCCAGGAAGATCAGAGCGGCCAGGAGGTTGGCGCTGACGTGCAGGCGGCGCCAACGTAGGTGTTTGTGGATCTCCGGCCGGCAGGCCACAGAGAACAGCATCAGGCCGGTGAGCCCGATGCCGCCCCAGAAGTGCGACTGCCAGAAGGCCAGCTCGAACGGGTTGTCGCTGAGGCGGAACACCTCTGGCTGCATCCCCAGGGTGATCACCCCCGCCCAGCAGAGCAGGCCGAAGCTGGCCCGGTAGGCGGGCCGCTTCACCCGCCAGAGGGCCGCCAGGGCGATCCCCGATCCCACAAGCACCAGCAGCAACAGCCCCAGCCGTTGTCCCCCCCCTTCGAAGGCCGAAAGGGGATGCTTGGTGGCGATCACCACCGCTTCGGCGATCAGCACGATCGCCACCACCGAACCGGCCAACAGCTTGCCGAGATCGGCATGGTCCCGGCCCACCGTGGCGGGATGTTTGGCCTGGGTGAGGCGGCGATCCCGGGTCTGCTGCGCCAGGCGCAGCACCATGCCCAGCAAGGGGTAGACGAGCACTACAGCCAGGGCCGGATGGAGCAGCCAGAGCCAGTCGACGGTCTGCATGGCTCAGGGCTTCAGGGGGGCCCAGGCCATGGTGGCGTTGAACGCCTCACACCAGATCATCACCGAGCCCTGCTGGCTGAGGTCGATCGAGGCGGGGATTACGTAGCTCTGGGCGCCGGAGGCGGATTTGAGCGGGGCGAGCACCGTGTAGGTGCCGGCCTTGAGGGGGAAGCTGGGGGGATTGGTGCTGGCCAGGGGCATCGCCGAAGGGCTGAAGATCACTTTCAGGTCAGGGGCGGTTTCCTTGGTTTTGAAGTCGCCGCTCAGCACCAATAATTGCTTGCCAGCCTTGTTCACGATGGTGTAGCTGCCGCTGACGGGGGCCTCGGCCATGCGGAAGCTCTGCATAGCCACTGGTGCCGCTTGGGCGATCAGGGTGGGGACGGAGCCCTGCATGGCTTCGGTCCGCCCGGGCGTTGCGGAGGTGCCGAGGAGCGTCAGGGCCAGGGCGCCTGCCAGGGACATCGAAAGGGGCTTCATGGGGAACGGTTCGTGGGGAGCGGCGTGGTTGGGATCCCGATCGGATCCGCTCACGCTTGTTGTCAATACCCGCAAGCCGCTTGATCGGATTGGGTGCCTGCCTGTCTGACCTTTCCGGGCACGGACAGGCCATTCAAGAGAATCGTTGTAGGGTGATAAGCCGCTTTCACTCCATCGTCAGCTGTAAACCTCATGCAAGGGATTTGCCATGGCTAGCGGCCGTCTTTTCCATGCCTATGCATTCATGCAGCCGTCCGACGATGAGCCGATACGGTCGGTCATCACGGAAACGGCTGAAGCGGCGGTCGTCGCCTGGTATGTCAAGCCAGGCCAGCGAATCGCGGCCCACCTTCACCCTGCCGGTCAGGACACCTGGACGATTCTCTCCGGGCAGGGCGACTACCAGACGGATGCATCAGGTTCTTCCCTTGCAATCACAGCTGGGGATGTGGTCGTTGCCCCCAAAGGGTGTGTGCACGGCGTCAGCAACAACGGAAAAGAGCCACTCACTTTCATTTCAGTCGTTACCCCTGCAGATGCTGGCTTTGAACCAGTCCGTAACTAGCTGGCCTTGATTCCTCCATCCTGCTATTGCTCATCGCATGCATCGCCATACAACAATGTGAGAGCTGAATCACAGCCAGGGTTATCCTCAATGATCTTAACTCTGAGCAGGGGACAGCAGTTTGGTGGCGCTCTAATCGCTCCTGGAGGTTGTGGACCGCAACAACTCCGATCGGGTGATAGGAGTGACACGTCTTTCGTCCAAGTACGAGGCAACTTGCGCTCATCTAGCCAAAAGTGAACCTCCCGTTGCTGGCTGGGACGAGGGAGGACCTCTCATCACTGATCAATCATTGAGATCCCACCATCCATTAGGTAACCAGACTCTGCGCTCATTGGGCAAGAATCCAATAGGTCGCTATTGACGTGGCCATCATATATGCTATATTCTTTCGCTAATCAGTCTGCCCGTACAGTGCAAATATCGGAACTATTGGCACAGACGACTCATGTACTGCTGATGCAGTTCAGTTTGATCAAGCTTCACTTGGGCGCATCACCCAGACATGGGAAGTCTCACGGTGAAGACACTCCCGGAACCCGGCTTGGAAGCCACGAAGATTTCGCCGCGATGGCGACGGACGATCGCCGCCACGATGGAGAGCCCCAGGCCTGTCCCGCCCTGGCGACGGGATCGCCCTGGATCACTGCGGAAGAAACGATCAAAGACGCGCTGCTGATCCACTGGGTTGATGCCGATGCCGCTGTCCTGGACCTCCAACACCGCCTGGCCTCTCTCGCGCCTCAGGCTCAGCACCACCTCACCTCCTGACGGTGTGTACTGAATCGCGTTGAGCAGCAGGTTGGACACAAGCCGATAGAGGTCAGATTCCGTGCCCTGCACGGTGATGTCCTGCTCACCCCCCACCAGTTGCTGATCCAGCCCTGCCGCCGCCGCCGCCTCGCCGGTTTCTTCGATCAGGTCCCGCGCGATCTGCACCAGGGAGCAGGGCTCCGATGGCCCAGCCGCCTCAGGAGCATCCAAACGGGCGAGCAGCAGCAGATCGCTGATCAGACGGTTCAGCCGTTGCCCTTGCCGGTGGACCACCCCCAGCATCTCCCTGGTGGCAGGCTGGTCGGCCGGGGCCTGGGTGCTGTGGGCCTCCACCACGGCCAGCAGGTTGGCCACCGGTGCCCGCAATTCATGGGCCGCATCGGCGGTGAACTGCTCCTGCTGCCGGTAGGCCGCCAGCAGCGGCCGCATCGCCAGGCCGGAGAGCCACCAGCTGGCCAGGGCTGCCACCAGCAGGGCGAGCACCACGATCGTCTGGGTGGCCCACCAGAGCCGTTCCCTCTCCGTCTCCAGCCCGCGCAGGCTGCGGCCGATCTGCAGATAGCCCCAATCCAGCTCCGTCGGCTTCGCGCCCTGATGCGCCGGCGTGTGGGAACGGTGCAGGTGAATCGCATACTGCAGGAAGCGCTCACCGCCCTGCCCCGTCACCACCGACCAGACGGTGTCGGGTCGGGCCACCTTCGCCCTGGGTGCGTCACCCGGAGAGCCGGGGGAGTGGGCGATCAGCACGCCACGACGATCCAGCAGACGCACGTAGAAGCGCTCTGGATCGGTGATGCTGACGGCATGGCGCGGCAGCAGGGAGGGCGGACTCGGACAGGGCTCACCCACCAGACAGAGCCCGGGGAGCACCCTGGCCAGCTGAGGTGAGGGCCTGGCTTCCGGCGGCAGCAAGGGTTTGAGGCTGTCATGCAGGGTGCCGGCCAGGGTCTCCACCTCCCGCTGGACGGCCGTCCAGTTGGCGCGCATCAACAGGCCGAACAGCCCATAGCCGGCGCCGTAGAGGATCACCCCGATCACCGCAAGATAGACCGACGCCAGCCGCAGGCGGCTGCTGGGAATGGGACCGGGCCAGGCCATGGCGGAGGTGCCTATGGTTCCGGTTCCGGATCGAAGCGATACCCCTTGGAGTGCACGGTCTCGATGGGAGAGGGAAGCCCGTGGCTGGCGATCCGGCGCCGCAGCAGCCGCACCTGGGCCGCCACCACATTGCTGATCGGATCCTCGTCCAGCGACCAGAGCTGGGACCGCAGCCGCGCTCCGGGAATGATCTCCTGCGGATGCTCCATGAAAAAGGCCATGAGCTGGAGTTCCTTCGCGGACAGGTTGATCCTGGTGGTTTCCTCTCCCCGCTGAACGGTGAGGCAGCCCTGGGCCGGATCCAGCACATAGGGCCCGGAACTGAGCAGTGGCTCGCGGTAGTTGGGCTGGCGGCGTTGCAGCGCGCGGATCCTCGCCAGCAGTTCCTCCATCGCGAACGGCTTGCTCAGGTAGTCGTCGGCGCCGGCATCAAGGCCTTGCACCCGGTGGCTGGTGTCGGCCAGGGCAGTGAGCATCAGCACCGGCAGGGTCAGACCGGCCCCGCGCACCCGACGGCAGAGTTCCGGGCCTGAAAGACCCGGCAGCATCCAATCGACGATCAGCAGGTTGTAGGTGGCCAGCTCGCTGCGCAGCAGGCTCCAGGCCCCCAGACCCTCCGTCACGTGATCGACGACATGCTGCTCGGCCCTGAGCACCGTCTGGATCGCCCCGACCAGCTCCGCTTCGTCCTCCACCAACAGGATGCGCAGGGGCATGGGCCTGGGCCAGAAGTCAGACATTGCGGCTGATCCTAGGTAGCGCAAGCGGTTTCACCTGTTTTTCATCCCCACTGCGGCATCCTCTGCGGGTCCTTGTCCTGCCCTCGCGGCAGCAGCAGCATGCGCGCCCTTCTTCTGGCCACCAGCCTCAGCCTCGGAACCATGACCCTCGGCAGCCTGGCCCTCGGCGGACTCCATCCGGCCGTGGCCCATGTGGGCCATGGCGATGAGTTTCAGCAGCAGGGGAACGTGCGCCAGGTGAAGGCCAGCGCCGAGATCGATTCCATGCTGGGCATCACCACCGCCCCCGCCACCGAGGCCGGCGGTGTGGTCTCCATTCCCGTCGCCGCTGTGGTGGATGCGGACGGCAAGCCGCTGGCGTTCGTGAAAAGCGGCACCACCTACGACCCGGTGTTCCTCCAGACCGGCTCCAGCAAGGGCGATCAGATCGAAATCACCGACGGCAGCATCTCGCCGGGAGACAACGTGGTGACCCAGGGGGCCCTCTCGCTCTACGCCGAATCGAAGAAGAGCCAAACCGCCGTGGCCGCCAGTGGGGAAACCCCCGCCGCTGCTTCTGATGCCCCAGCCACCCCAGCCGTGGCCGCGCCCTCGGCCGCCGCAGGCCTCAACCCCCTGGTGATCGGGGCCGGTGCTGCGGTGGTGGTGGTGGGCGGTGTGGTCGTGGCCTCCCGCCTGGGGAAGAAGAACTGACACCCGAAGCCTGCGCATTCTACCGCCACTCAACCCATTCCCATGTTTGAAAGCCTGCTCAACCAGACGCTGCGCACCTCGATCGCCAAACGCTGGCTGGTGGTTGTGGTCGCCATCCTGATCACGCTCTGGGGCCTTTCGATCCTCAGCCGCATGCCCCTGGATGTCTTTCCCCAGTTCGCCCCACCCCAGGTGGATGTGCAGACCACCGCCGATGGTCTGGCACCAGAAGAGGTGGAACAACGCATCACCGTGCCGATCGAATCGGCCGTCAACGGACTGCCGGGAGTGGAAACCGTGCGCTCCTCCTCGAAGGTGGGGCTTTCGATGGTGCAGGTGATCTTCGATCAGAACGCCGACATCAACCGGGCACGCCAATCGGTGGCGGAACGCCTGCAGCAGATCGAGGCGGAGCTGCCCGCCAATGCCAGCGCGCCGGTCATCTCCCCGCTCGTGTCGCCACTGGGCACGATCCTGCAGTACGCCTTCACCTTGAAGGGCGGCGGCCCGACCACGCTGATGGAGCTGCGCCGGATCGTTGCCACCACCTTCAACAACCAGATTTTGGCGGTGCCCGGTGTCTCCCAGGTGACCCTCTATGGCGGTGAAGAAGCCCAGCAGCAGATCCAGATCAATCCCCAGCAACTGCAGGCCCGCAATGTGTCGCTGCAGGCCGTGGCTGAGGCGGCTGCAGCGGCAAGCTCCAATGCACCCGGCGGTTTTTTGATCGCGGGCGGGCAGGAGAAACTGATCCGCGCCAGCGGCCAGGCAAGCAGCCCTGAGGAACTCGCCGATTCCGTGGTGACAGGCAGCAAAGGCCAATCGCTCCGGCTCGTGGATGTCGCCACCGTGCGGCTGGCCAGCGCCCTCAAGCGCGGCGACGGCAGCTTCAACGGCAAGCCGGCGGTGGTGCTGATGATCAACAAGCAGCCCGACATCGACACCCCCAGAGTCACCCGTGAGGTGGAGGAGCGGATCGCCGCCCTCAGCAAGACCCTGCCGGCTGACATTCAGGTGACGCGCACGTTCCGGCAGGCCAGCTTCATTGACACGGCGATCAGGAACGTCAGCAGCTCCCTGATCGAAGGCATCGCGATCGTCTCGGTGGTGATGGTGCTGTTCCTGATGAACTGGCGCACCGCCGTCATCACCCTCAGTGCCATCCCCCTGTCGTTGCTGATCGGCCTGATGCTGATGCGCGCCTTTGGGCTGGAGATCAACACCATGACCCTCGGCGGGCTGGTGGTGGCGATCGGCTCGGTGGTCGACGATTCCATCGTGGACATGGAGAACTGCTACAGCGGCCTGCGCCGCAACCAGGTGGCCGCCCAGCCCAAGAATCCCCTGCAGGTGGTGTACGAAACCTCGGTGGAGGTGCGCCAACCAGTGATTCTCTCCACCGTCATCATCGTGGTGGTGTTCGCGCCGATCTTCAGCCTCACGGGCGTGGAAGGGCGGATCTTCGCGCCGATGGGGCTGGCTTACCTGCTGTCGATCGCCGCCTCCACCCTGGTGGCGCTCACCCTCTCGCCAGCGCTCTGCGGGATTCTGCTGGCGAACACGCGGCTCCCCGCCGAGAACACCTGGATCGCCACCTGGGTCGAGCGGGCCTACAGGCCAATGCTGGAGCGGGTGCTGGTCTCCCCCAGGCGGGTGCTGGCCGCTGCCCTGGCCGTGGTGGTGATGGCCTGCGCCATCCTCCCCAGCCTCGGGCGGGTGTTCCTGCCGGAGTTCCGCGAGAAGTCCCTGGTGAATTCGATGGTGCTTTATCCAGGCGTGTCGCTGGAGATGACCAACCGCGCCGGGCTGGCGTTGTCCAACACCCTCAAGGCCAATCCACTGTTTGAGTGGGTGCAGGTTCGTACCGGCCGGGCCCCGGGAGATGCCGATGGGGCAGGCGTCAACCTGGCCCATGTGGATGTGGAGTTGAGCGATGCGGCGATGAAGGATCGCCCTGCCGCCATCGCCGCACTCCGCCAAGCCTTTCTTCGCCTTCCAGGCGTGGCACCCAACATCGGCGGCTTCATCTCCCACCGCATGGATGAGGTTCTCTCGGGGGTGCGCAGCGCCATCGCCATCAAGATCTACGGGCCCGACCTGGCCGAACTGCGCCGGATCGGGGAGCAGGTGCGTGACGCCATCGAACCGATCCAGGGGGTGGTGGATCTGCAGCTCGAACCCCAGTTGCCCATCCAGCAGGTGCAGATCGCTTTCGATCGCAAGGCCGCCACCGCCAACGGACTGACGATGCAGCAACTCGCTGATGCGGTGGAGATCGCCCTCAACGGCAAGACGGTGGGCCAGGTGGTGAGCAACGGCACCGATCGCACCGATGTGGTGGTGATGCTGCCCGAGCAATCCCGTAACAGCCTCGATGCCCTGCGCGCCATTCCGATCTCAACCCCCGCCGGCACCATGCTGCCGCTGGGATCCCTGGCCCGGATTGACAACGGAGTGGGCGCCAATGTGGTCAACCGGGAGGATGTGTCTCGCTTGATCGTGGTGTCCGCCAACGTCAGTGGCCGGCCACTGGGAACGGTCGTCGGCGACATCCAAAAGACGATCGACACCAAGATCAAGGTGCCCAGCGGCTACTTGATCCGCTACGGCGGGCAGTTCGAATCAGAGGAGCGGGCCACCGCCAACCTGGTGCTCTACAGCTTGCTGGCCACGGTGGTGATTGCCGTGTTGATGTTCGTGTCCGTCAAATCTCTGCCGGCCACGGTCGCCATCCTGATCAACCTGCCCCTGGCCCTAGTCGGTGGCCTGGTGGCCATCCTGCTCACCGGCGGTGTGCTTTCGGTGGCCTCCCTGATCGGCTTCATCACCCTGTTCGGGGTGGCGGTCCGCAATGGCCTGCTGCTGGTGGACAACTACAACCGCCGCCACGCCGAAGGGCTGGAGCTCAAGGAGGTGATCCGCGCCGGCAGCCTCCAGCGCCTCAATGCGATCCTGATGACAGCACTCACCTCGGCTCTGGGCATGCTGCCGCTGGCCCTGGCCTTCGGGGCGGGCAACGAGATTCTGCAGCCCCTGGCGATTGTGGTGCTCGGTGGTTTGCTCACCTGCACCAGCCTCACCCTGCTGGTGCTCCCCGCCCTCTATGCCAGTTTCGGACGCTGGTTGCTTCCCCGGCTCCGCAAGCCTGCGCGAGGCTTGAAGCCATTGGCGGCGATCCTGTGACGAGAGTGAGGGGTAACCCACAGCGGCAGGGGCTGATCGCTGGCCTGCTGGCCGCGGTGTTCTTCGGCCTCAGCGCTCCCTTGATCAGCTTCGTCAGCCAAGAAGGCTCGCCGCTGATGATCGCGGCGCTGCTCTACGCCGGAGCTGCCTTCGCGCTGCTGATGGTGCGGGGGTTCCGTGGTCAGCAGCAGCAGGAGTCACCGGTGCAGCGCCGTGACCTTCCACCGCTGCTGGGGCTCACCGTTCTAGGGGGGATGGTTGGTCCGATCTGCCTGGTCCAGGGTCTCACCCTGCTTTCGGCGGGCTCCGCCTCGCTGCTGCTGAACCTGGAAGCAGTGTTCACGCTGCTGATCGCGGTGCTGATCGGCCGTGAGCACCTCGGCCGCAGGGGGCTGATCGCGGCCGTGTTGATCCTCTCCGGTGCCGTGCTGCTCACGGAGGGCTCTCTTCACGGAGCAACTCTGCAGGGCACCCTGCTGATCGCCGGCGCCTGCCTGGCCTGGGGGATCGACAACAACCTGAGCCAGCGCCTGAGCCTGCGCGACCCCCTCCAGATCGCGATGCTGAAGGCGATCGGGGCCTCAACTCCCATGCTGCTGCTGGCCCTGGCGGCCGGCCAATCCCTGCCGGCCTGGCCCGTTCTTCTCGGACTGCTGGTGATCGGCGCGATGGGCTACGGCCTCTCGATCTGGCTTGATCTGCTGGCCCTACGCCATCTGGGTGCGGCGCGCGAATCCGTGGTGTTTTCAACGGCTCCGTTCGTAGGCGTCCTGTTCTCCGTAATGGTGCTGCGCGAGGCATTCACTAGCGGCATGGGGACGGCCTCAGCCCTGATGCTGCTCGGCGTTGCCGTTCTGCTCAAGGAAGACCATTCCCATTGGCATCGCCATGACGCCTTCAGCCATGCGCATCGTCACAGGCACGACCCGACCGGCGGAGACCCCCACCACAGCCACGACCACCCTCGGAATGACCAGCTCTCAAGCGATCCACAGCAGGCCTATTGGCATGCCCATGAGCATCAGCACGCACCGATTGAGCACGAGCATGCTCACGTCAGTGATGTTCATCACCGCCATGGTCATCGCTAGGGAGGCTGAGACGCATCGCTACTGCTGATACTGAGATTGATTGAACCATCTCAAGTGAGATTTTTACACGGCTTTATCATGGATCTTCAGGCCAAGTGTTGACATGAACCTGTGGGCGGCTTCTGTCCTTGTGGCGAAGTTAAGAATCAGCGCCAGAAGTTAAGCAGGAACCTTCTGAGTGCTGCTGAGGAGGGCCGCCCCCTCCCCCGCTGGTGTCTCGCCCAGAGCCCTCGGCGAAAAAGGGAGCCGTGAGGCCCATGGGGCTGGTCCTTTTGGGACTCAGATCACCGAGACGGTGCAGCCCCGGGTGCCCTGCAGCTTGCGGGCGATCGCGAAGGTGGCATGGACCCGAAGGGTGCATCTTCCACTGGTTCAGCAGTCGCCGGCTGTCTCCAGTTGCAGGGTGCTCTTCCGGATGCCCATCTCTGCCAGACGGCGGCGCGCCTGCTCAAGGAACTCGCCGGCGTCTGTGAACGTTGCCGCTCGACACAGAATGTGAGCGGTCAGCGCGGTCCGTGAGGTGCTCACCCCCCACACGTGTAACTCCTCCACCTCAACCACACCCGGGAGGTCAAGCAGGGCCTGGCGGATCCGATCAACATCGATGTGCCGTGGAGCGGCATCCAGATTGACGGCGATGGCCTCGGCCAGCAGGCCCTTGGCGCTCCAGATCACGGCCGCCCCCACACCAATGGCGGTGACTGCATCGAGCCAGAGCCAGCCGGTAACACCCACCAGCACGGCACTGACCAGCACCGCCACCGACACGGCGGCATCGGTGAGCAGATGCAGCACAGCGGCCCGCTGGTTGAGGTCGTGGTGGTGGTCCTGCCCGAACAGGCGAGCTGAGATGAGGTTGACCGCGATGCCGGCGGCGGCAGCCCAGGCGACCGGGCCAGCTACGAGGGGCACAGGATGCACCAGCCGTTGAATGGCTTCCACCACCACCACAACACCGGCAGAGAAAAGAAGAAGTCCATTCACCAGGGAAGCCATATGGGAACTGCGCCCGTAGCCATAGGTGAAGCGGCCGGAGGCGGGCCTTTGGCTGAGACGCTCAGCCCCCCAGCCAAGGAAGAGGCCCACCACGTCCCCCAGGTTGTGGAGGGCATCGCCGATCAGCGCCACTGAGCCAAAGCCAAAGCCGATCACCAACTGCAGGGCGGTGAGGCCACTGTTGAGCACGATGCTCCAGCGAAATGCCCCGGGGGCACTGCTGCGGTGACCATGATCGTCGTGGTGATCGTGAACGTGCACATGGTCGTGCCCGCTTTGGTTGCGGTGTCGATTACTCACGTTTATTCCTCTTGCTGGGCCGCCAGGTAGGCGGCGATCATGTCCTCCATCCCTTGCTGGGTGCGGCCATGGGGCCTCAGGCCCTTGGCGGCCCAGACCCGGTCCAGTTCCATCCGCAGAGCTTCTGGAATCCAGCAGGAGAGCATCACCTTCCCTGTCCGGCTGGAGGAGCAGCGACCTCGCTCTGGGGTCATCGCCTTAGTGTGTGAATGTGCACAATAGCCTTGATGAAGATAGCTTCCTCCTTGCCCATGGCCCAGGCTCCCCTTGGTCCCACCGAGGCTTCGGCGGAGGCGTCTCACGATCGGGATCTGACCTACGTCTGGTCCCATGAAGGCCAGACCATCCGCGTCGCCTACGGGATCTCAGGCGGCGATGGCCCTGCTTGGTTGCTACTACCCGCGCTGAGCACCATCTCCAGCCGCCAGGAGTGGCAGCCGTTCATCGAGGCGATCTGTGGCCGCTCTGGCGATGCCGACTCGTTACCCCGCCTGATCAGCGTGGACTGGCCGGGCTTCGGGGGGAGCGAGCGGCGGCGCCTTGCCTACGACGCTGATTTGCTGGCTGCCTTCCTTGTGGACTTCCGCCGCGACTGTTGCCCGGTGGATTGTGGTCTGCTGGCCGCTGGCCATGGAGCCGGCATCGCCCTACTGGCTGCCACACGCGGTCTGCAGACAAAGGAATGGGTCGTGGTTGCCCCCACTTGGCGCGGGCCGTTCCCCACCATGGCGGGGCGGCGGAGTCGGGCCTTCAACGCCATCCGTTTCCTGGTGGAAATACCCCTGATCGGTTCGCTGCTCTACCGCCTAAACACTTCTGCAGGAGTGCTGGGCTGGATGAGCCGGCGTCATGTGGATGTGGCCGGTCCGGGCCTGACGCAAGCTGGGTTGGAGGCACGGCAACGGATTGCCCGCCAGCCCGGTGCGCGCTTTGCCAGTGCTGCCTTCGTGACCGGGGGACTGGATCCGTTCGGTCGCCCCGATGGCTGGCTGATTGCGGCCTCCGCCCTGCAGCAACCCCTCACCGTGGTGATCGCTGATCAAACGCCACCGAAATCCCTGGCGGCGATGACAGCCCTGTCAGCGGTAGCCAGCCGGGTCCTCCATCTCCCCGGCCGGTTGGGATCCCATGAGGAATTTGGCCCAGACCTCGCCAAACTGCTCGAGTATTGAGCCATCGGACTTGGCTTGGATCTTCTGTCCCCTTTCAGGACTGATCAAGCGATGGAGCAGCTGATCGCTCAGCAACGCCAAGGCCAGCTGGCAGCCATCACTACCGCCGTCCTCTTCGGCTGCAGCGCCCCCCTAATCAGCACCCTCGCAGGGGAGGGTTCAGCCCTGAGCATCGCGGCGCTCCTGTACGCGGAAGCCACCCTCGGGCTTCTTGCTGTCCGCCGGCTGCGGCATGGGCCCTCGCAGAGGCTGCAGTCAACAGTTCAGCCGCCCCGCAGCACCGTGGTGAGCAACGAAAGGTTGATCATCACAATCACACTGGCGCACAGCCAGCCTGCTGCCTGAAGCCAGAGCGGCGCTCTGAGCTCGCCCATCAGACCGCGCCGCCCGCAGAACCACACCAGCGGGATCACCGCGAAGGGCAACTGCAGCGACAGCACCACCTGGCTCAGCACCAGCAGATTCGTGGTGGCCCGTTCCCCGAACAGGATCACCGTGGCCATCGCCGGGATCAGGGCCAGGCCTCGGGTGAGCAGCCGCCTTTTCCAGTCCGGCAGCCGGATCTGCAGGAACCCCTCCATGACGATCTGGCCGGCCATGGTGGCGGTGAGCGTCGAACTCTGGCCCGCCGCCAGCAGGGCCACGCCGAACAACACGCTCGCCAGCGAGGTGCCCAACATCGGCGTCAGCAACCGGTAGGCCTCGCTCAGGTCCGTCACCGGCTGCGGCAGTCGTCCGTAGAAGCTGCCGGCGGCCAGCACCAGGATCGAGACATTGATCAGAAAGGCCAGGCTGAGGGCGATCAGGGTGTCCAAGGTGCTGAAGGCCAGCGCCCTGCGCTGCGTCCCGCGGCCGCCGGCCCAGAGGCGGGTCTGCACCAGTGAGGAATGCAGATAGAGGTTGTGGGGCATCACCGTGGCCCCGAGAATGCCGGCGGCCAGAAACAACTGCTGGCCGTCCCTGAGGCTGGCGGCCTGGGGAAGAAAGCCCAGGCCCACCTGGCTCCAATTGGGCTGCAGCAAGAACATCTCCACCGCAAAGCAGCCGCCCACAAGGGCCACAAGGGCAATCACCAGGGCCTCCAGTCGGCGGATCCCGAAGCGCTGCAGCGCCAGCAGCAACAGGGTGTCGGCGGCCGTGAGGCCCACCCCCCAGGGCAAGGGAAGACCGAAAAGCAGCTGCAGGGCAATGGCGCTGCCCACCAGCTCGGCCAGGTCGCAGGCAATGATCGCCACCTCGGCCAGCAGCCACAGCGGAATCCGGCAGAACCGCGGCAGGAGCTGGCTGCAGGCCTGGGCCAGATCCAGCCGCGTCGCGATGCCCAGCCGGCAGCAGAGCGATTGGAGCACCATCGCCATCAGGCTGGAGAGCCCGATCACCCACAGCAGGCGATAGCCGAACTGGGAACCGGCCGCCAGATCGGTGGCCCAGTTGCCCGGATCCATGTAGCCGACGGCCACCAGGTACCCGGGTCCGAGCACCCGTAGGAACGTGCGCAGCGTGCCCAGGCCGGCAGGCACCTCCACGGCCTGCGTGTCGATGCGGGCGGCGGTGCCGAGCGGTGCATCAGGCATGAAGCGATGCCAGCGGAGCTGGAGGTTAGGGCGAGGGTGGCGTTGGTCCCTTATCGGGGAGTGGCTGGCCTGGCAGGGTGATTGCCTGCTCAGAAGTCGCGAGGACCCGTGTAGCCACTGAGATCGGCGAGGGTGTTCAGCGGCTTGACGCCCGAATCCATAACGCCCTTGATCTGCCAGCTGGGATAGCCCTGAACCCCCTGCTGCTTGCACAGCTGCGCCTGGGTGTTGGCACCGTCTTCGGCACATTCGATCACCTGGAGCTTGGCGGCAGCCTCCTTGCCGAAGGCCTCCTTCTGGTCATGGCAGTGGGGGCACCAGTACGCCGTGAACACCCGGGCACCGACGCTGCTCAGATGCTCCGCCAGGGCAATCTTGGCCGGCGAACTGGCGCTGACCACAGCTGGGGCCGCGCGCCCGCTTGCAGCGACAGGCTGGTCCGCCGAGGCCGCCCAGCCCAGCCCCATCAGACCGACAAGGAGGGCTGTCATCACTCCGCGAAAGATCAGCTGGCCGAGGTCGATCCAGCGACCTCCAACAAGGCTCAACAGGAACAGCGCCAGGCTGAGGGCGGCTGACACCACACAGAAGGTGCAGAAGGCCTTGATCTCGAAGACCAGGAGCCCCATGAGTACCAGGCTGAAGACGGCCATGCCGCAGCTGACGAGGAACAGAGACCACCAGTTGCCCTCCGAGGCAGGGGCCCGCCGACCCCCTCGCAGCAACGGCATCAGGGCCAGTAGGAGCACCGTGCCGTAGGCCAGGAATCCAAACAGAGATAGTGGCTGGCCCAGCAGCGTGCCCCAGGCGCTGCCGAGCACCTTGTCGCAGCCATCGCTACCGCCCGGACAGGACAGGCTGCCGATCCAACCCCAACGCTTGGCGGTGATCGAGCCGGTATCGATCATGCCGATCGTGGCGAGCACGGCCATGGTGAGGCGCACCCAGGGCCGGCCTGGCTCTTGGGCGGCCCGACGACTGGACAGGAGCTTGGATGGTGTAGCGCTGCTCACAGACTGAGAGAAGGGTGGAGATGCGGTCATTGAAAAGCCTGAAGTGGCTTCAGGGTCAAGGGCCTAGCGTTGCGCCAGGGAGGCTTGTCCGCCCGACTTGCCAACCCAAGGGGATGAATCCATGCAGATCGGCGAGTTGGCACGGTCCACCGGGGTCAAGATCGAAACCATCCGCTATTACGAACGCGAGCACTTGCTGCCGCTGCCACAGCGCACGGAAGGCAACTATCGCCTCTATTCGCCGCGGCATGTGGAGCAGTTGCGCTTCATCCGCTACTGCCGCAGCCTTGACATGAGCCTGGAGGAGGTGCGCCTCCTCATCGAGGCGCGGGACGCCCCAGCCGGAAGCTGTCTGACGGTGAATGCCCTGCTGGACGAGAAGATCGCCGAGGTCGATGCCCGCGTCAATGAGCTGCACAAACTACAGGATCAGCTGCGGCAGCTCAGAGGGCTCTGCCGGCAACCAGATCAGGGGGAGATCTGCGGTATTCTCGCCGAGCTTAATCGCTGCACCGAAAGCAGAAAGCCAGTCGTCTGAAAACCCGCAGTGGTTGATCAGAAGACTGGCGGAACTCAAAAACCTGGCGATGTCAATTCATGACGGGCTTGGATTCTTTACAACAAGCACATCCCCCATTGGCAGGCATGCCTCCCCCCATTTGATGTGGGACAGCTGCGAGAACTGCATTAGAATGCTGATTCCGCTCAGTAGTGGTCGATCTGGTGTGTTCGTTCGCGTGGCCAGGAGCGGCCATGGAGCCAAAGGCAATCCCAGCCAAAAGGAATATTGCCAGAGGAGTGATTTTCATCACACAGTCATTGAAGGACAACATCACCATACACCCTCCACTCGAGGGGAGAGTCAAGCCTGGGGAGATCCAGAGCTGCTTACCCGCGAAGGTTAAAGAGATTGGGTGTGCGGAGCAGCCGCAGGCCATTGGCGATCACGATCAGGCTGGTGCCCATGTCCGCGAAGACCGCCATCCACATCGTGGCATTTCCGGCCACGGTGAGCACAAGGAAAAGGGCCTTGATTCCCAGCGCCAGCGCGATGTTCTGGCGCAGGATTCGGAAGGTGCGTCGGGAGAGGGCGAT
Organism: Cyanobium sp. Lug-B; assembly: GCF_024345635.1. Lineage (NCBI taxonomy): Bacteria > Bacillati > Cyanobacteriota > Cyanophyceae > Synechococcales > Prochlorococcaceae > Cyanobium > Cyanobium sp. Lug-B. The sequence continues at coordinate 26,857 of NZ_JAGQBM010000003.1, read as the reverse complement.
CGTTTCCGGTACGCGCATCAGATCGTCGTTCATGATCACCACATCGGCCGCTTCGATGGCGATGTGGGTGCCCGCGGCCCCCATCGCGAAACCGATGTCCGCCTGGGCCAGGGCCGGGGCATCGTTGATGCCATCGCCGGCCATGGCCGCGAATCCATAGCGGGCCTGCAGATCGGCCACCGCCTCGAGCTTCTCCTGCGGCAGCAGGTTGCTCTTCACCTGCTCGATGCCGGCCACGGCCGCGATCGCACCGGCGGTGGCTGCGTTGTCGCCGGTGAGCATCACCGGGGTGACGCCCAGGGCCCGCAGGGCTTCCATGGCCGCCGCCGAGCTGGGCCGAACGGTGTCGGCGACGGCGATCAGGGCGAGCACGCCGCTGTCATCCGCGAGCAGGCTGAGGGAGCGGCCCTGGCGCTCATGGACCTGCATCGATGCTTCCAGTTCACTGGAGCAAAGCCCAATCTCCTCGATCCAGCGGTGGTTGGCCAGCATCAACGGCCGCCCCGCGATCACGCCGCGCACCCCCCTTCCGGGGAGGGCCTCGAAGGCCTCCACGGCCAGCCGCTCGCCATCAAGGCCTGACGCCACCGCCCGCGACACCGGATGGTCGGAGCGCTCCGCCAGGCTGCTGGCCCACTGTTTGAGAGTTCCAGCGTCTGCCCCTTCTTGCCGTGGGGAGAGGGCCACCAGCTGGGGCTGGCCCAGGGTGATCGTGCCGGTCTTGTCGAGGGCCAGCACCTTGATCTTGCGGGCCTCCTCGATGTACAGGCCGCCTTTGATGATGATGCCGCGGCGGGCGGCGGTGGCCAGGCCGCTCACCACCGTGACCGGTGTGGCGATCACCAGCGCACAGGGACAGGCGATCACCAACAGCACCAGGGCCTTGTAGATCGCCTGCATGGGGGTGAATCCCAGCAAGGGCGGCGCCAGCAGGGCAACGGCCAGGGCCACCACAAACACCGCCGGGGTGTAGCGGGCCGCGAAGCGATCCACGAAGCGCTGGATCGGGGCACGGGAGGCCTGGGCTTCCTCCACGGCCTGGATGATGCGCGCCAGGGTGCTGAGCGAGGCGGGCGCCGTCACCTGGATCTCCAGGGCGCCGCCCTGGTTGATCGTGCCCGCAAACACTTCATCACCAGGGCCTCTGTCAACCGGCAGGCTTTCGCCGGTGATTGGCGCCTGGTTGATCGCACTCTCGCCGCTGAGCACCGTGCCATCGAGCGGCAGGCGCTCACCCGGGCGGACGCGCACCACATCGCCGATGGCCACGGCACTGGCGGCCACGCGCTGCCAGCGGCCATCGCTCTGGCGGATCTCCGCCTCATCGGGGGCCAGGGCCATCAGGCTGGTGATCGCCTGGCGGGCCCGCTCCACGGCCCGCGCTTCGATCGCCTCGGCCACGGCATAGAGCGCCATCACCATGGCGGCTTCCGGGAAGCGGCCGATCAGGAAGGCGCCCGTGACCGCCACGCTCATCAGCGCATTGATGTTGAGCCGGCCCTGGCGCAGGGCGGCCAGGCCCTTGCGAAACACGGAGAAGCCCGCCAGGGCGATCGCGGCGATGGCGATCCCGATCTCCACCAGCTCATGGCCCGGGTAGGCGGGAACGACCAGATGCAGCAGCTCCGCCGTGAGCGCCAGTGCCAGGGAGCCCGCCAGGCGGAGCCGTTCAAGGCGCCGTTCGGCGCGGGTCTGGGCGGCAGAAGGCCGGTGATCGGAGCTGATCGGCTCCGGGTTGAATCCCAGCCGGCGGATTGCGGCAAGGGCGGAGTTGAGCGCGGCCGTTTCGGCATCGATCGCCAGAACGCGCTCGGCCAGCAGGAACCTCAGGCCGCGGATGCCGTCGACACCTGCGAGGGCATGGCGGATCTCGGTTTCTTCGGTGGCGCAATCCATGGCGCTGATCCGAAACCGCGCTTCTCTGGCGCTTGCCAGCTCCGGCTGCGGCTCCATGGTGGCTCCAGCGTTCTGCCCGCTGGTTCCGCTGTTGCAGCAATGTTCCGCCATGGTCAGGTCATCCAGGCCCCATCAAACAGCCTGTAGTCACTCCAGGGTCAAGGGTGGGTAGGGGCTGTGTGTGCACAGGCTGTTGATCAACGCAGCTGGGGACACTCCTGATCCTGCATCTGCTGCATCAGCCCATCGGCTTGCCGGGCCAGCTTGGCTCCAGCGGCCGTGTAGAACCTGAATTGTTGGGTGTTAACGTAGAGAACCCGCTGGCTGCGCAGCAGCTGTTCTTCCGTCTTTTGGCGGCAGTCGAGCAGGGCCTGGTAGTTGATGGTCTGCTCGTTGCGGTCGTTGGCATTGGCCCCATCGGCCTGCTGGCTGAGGACCGGGCAGATCCGTTCTTGGGTGGTTCGAACCAGGGCGATTTCGGCCTTCATGGCCTGCTCGGCCAGGGCATGGCGTTGCTCCAGCAGGTTCCGGCACGCCTCCGCTTCAGCCGCCATCACTGGAGCTGTAAGCCAGCAGCAGGCCAGCGAGAGGGTCAGGACGTGGCGCATTCACGGATCAATTCGAGTCCTGTGTCTTTGGCGGCTATGGGCGTGATCATCATGGGCAGCGTCAGACCATCCACTACTCGATCTGCAGCACCCCCATCAGCCCCAGATCCTCGTGGTCGAGGTTGTGACAGTGATAGACGGTGCGCCCCGGGAAATCCCTGAATGTGACGCGGATCCGCACCTCTTCGCCCGCTTTCACCAGCACCGTGTCTTTCCAGCGTCGCTGAGATTCAGGACGACCCGTGCGGCTGATCACCTGGAAGGGATTGACGTGCAAGTGGAAGGGGTGATCCATCACGTCGTCGTTGACGATCAGCCAGTCTTCCGTGCTCCCGAGGGCAACCCGAGTGTCGATGCGATCGGGATCGAAGGCCTGGCCATTGATCTGAAATCCCATGCCCATGCCGCCCATGGCCATGCCGCCACCGCCCATGGCGCCCATGTCGTGCTTCATCCCACCCATACCCGTTCCCATGGCATGGGCCATGACGAAACGGCGGGTGCGCTCCGGCTTCGGCAGGGCCGGCACAGGGATCAGGGCCTTCGGCAGAGGTAGTGGTGGCACCGTTCCGGCGTAGCTGAGGGTAGCCAGGGTCCGGGGAGCGTCCTCAGCTGCGGCCATCCCCATGTGGCCACTGCGCTGGTAGGGCAGGTTGAGCAGCCTGTAGCTGCCTGGGGTCTGGTTGCCTTGCACCAGCACATCGGCCCGCTCGCCGGGGGCCAGAAGCAGCTCATCGAGAGGCTCTGGGGTGGCGATCGCGCCGCCATCGGTGGCGATCAGAACCAGTGAGTGGCCCTCGAGGGCCACGCGGTACATCCGTGCATTGGAGGCATTGAGCAGGCGCAGCCGCAGCAGGCCGCCGCTGGGAATTGCCAGGCCTGGGTTGATCGCCCCGTTGACCGTCAGCAGGGGGCCTTCCCGGCCGAGCATGCGCCCCACGCCCATGGCGGCTTCCTGACCGGAGGCGCTGGCGAAATCCTTTAGCACCAGCACGGTTTCTTTGGCGGCCGCCACTTCCGGAATCCTGTCCAGATCGCCGCGTACCACCAGGGCGCTGCTGAGGCCGCCGAACACCTGATCGGCCGAGAGTCCGTGCTGGTGGGGGTGGACGTAGAACAGGCCGGCCGGGTGGTCTTTGGCGAGCGTGAACTCATAGTCGAAGGAGCCACCGGGCGGCACGCTCAAGAAGACGTTGTCGGCCGTGCCGGTGGGGGGGATGTGGAGCCCGTGGAAGTGGAGATTGGTGGGTTGCTTGAGTTCATTGCGCAGTCGCAGCCGCACCCGATCGCCGGCGTTCACCTCCAGCAGCGGACCGGGGGAGCGGCCGTTGTAGGTGACTAGCTCGGCGGGGCCACCGGGAACCATTCCAGGCGTGGCGCGGGCCACCAGCTCCAAATCAGCGAGGCCGCCACGGGAGGCCAACCGCGCCGCACCGGCCGGCTGGGCCCGGGCGGCGGAGCGCTGCACCCGGTCCCAGAGAACAGGACCGACCACGGCTGTGCCGAGGCCGGCGAGCCCCAGGCCCAGCACCTGACGGCGCCGAAGCGGAGTGGTCATGGTTGGTTCCTTATTTGGCGTGCTGGGAGAAGCTGCTGATGGCTCCGGTCCGCGTGAAGGCCATCACCGTGAACGCCTCTTTGCCGTAGGCCGATTCCATGCCTGGGGAGCCCAGGGGCATCCCCGGAAGGGCGAGGCCCGCCAGGGGCGGCCGTTTCTGCAGCAGCCGTTTCACATCAGCAGCAGGGACGTGACCCTCAAGGGCAAAACCGGCCACTTCGGCGGTGTGGCACGAGGCCAGGCGGGCGGGGACCCCCAGGCGTCGCTTGATCACGGCGACATCGGCCACCACGACATCGCGCACAGCGAAGCCATTGGCGCGCATGTGCTGTACCCAGCCTTTGCAGCACCCGCAGCTGGCGGATCGATAGGAGGTGACCGGCGTCAGGGCTGGAGCACTGGCGCGTGCCGCGAGCGAGCCGCCCCCTGAGACAACGGCAGCAACAGCGCCGACCCCCAGTAGCAGGCCCAGGAACCGCGAATGACCGCGGAAAGATGTCGGGTTCATGGCCTCTGATGCGGGGATGACTCCACCGTAGAACCTCCACTTAGGTGGAGAGTCAAGCCTGGGATGACCGGCTGCGGTCGTCGCAGATTTGCTGCGTCCTTGGCCCTTGACTCTCCTGCCTAGGGGAGACCATACGGTGAGGTGGTTCGACCCTTCCGCCATGCACCCATTCCGCTTCACCGCCACTTTGATCGGGCTCGCCTCTGCCCTCACCGTTGCGTCTCCTGCCCTCGCCCAGATGCCCGGTGGCATGAATCACGAAGGACACCAAGGCATGCCAGGGATGAAGGGCATGCCTGGAATGTCCGACCCTGCCGGATCGGCCCCGGCCCATGCAGGCCATGCCCATGACGTGGGACCTGCCGGCGCCACCTACGACCTGCGCTTCATCGATGGGATGGTGCAGCACCACACCGGTGCCCTGCGCATGAGTGAGTTCGTCTTCAACATCGGCCAACCCGGCGTGGGAGCCCTCGGCAAAACGATCTGGCGCGACCAGGCCAACGAAATCCGGGCCATGGGGCTGTGGCGCAAAGCCTGGTACCCCCAGGCGCCCGCCTACCCCGTGACCCTGGCCTCCGGAGGCGATCCCAACAGCCTCACCGGCCTGACCCGCATGAGCCAGTCCCAGATCGACGGCATGCGGATGATGGGCCAGATCCCCACCAAGGACAATCGGGTGGTGTGGTTCTTGGAGGGCATGCTCGAGCACCACGGCGGGGCGCTGATGATGGCCCACGACGCCCTGGCCAAGAGCACCAACCCCACGATCCGGCGCTTTGCCCAGGGAGTGATCCTGGCCCAGCGCGCCGAGATCATGGAACTGCGCCGGATGCTGGCGGTGGAGGGCTTACGCAAGCCGGAGTACCACAAATACGACGCTCTTTTTCGTCTTTGAGCAAAAACCTGGGTAGATCTTTCCTAACTAGCCCCACCGATCAGGAGCAGCCAGGATGAACGCGAAAACCGTCACCCAGACCCCTGGCCATTCCCACGGGAAGCCCGGAACCCACGGCCCGCCGCCCACCGGCGGCGGCAAGGGAATGGCCAAGGATCCCATCTGCGGCATGGTGGTTCCCAAGGCCACAGCCCTCAGCGCCCATCGCGGTGGCCGCGACTACTACTTCTGTAGCCAGACCTGCCTGCAGACCTTCCAGAATCCGGACCGTGAGCTGCGCGTGATGCGCCGTCGCGTCGGCTTCGTGATCGGTGGGGTGCTGGCGCTGGCGCTGTTCCGGGCCGGGGCCTTCATCGCCCTGGCCGCTGGGGTGAGTCTGGTGTCCTGGGCTCCAGTGTCCTTCCTGCCCTGGATGAGCTGGGGGAAGTGGCTGTTCGTGCTCGCCACCCCCGTGCAGTTCATCGGTGGCTGGTCGTTCTACACCGGCGCCTGGGCGGCCCTCAAGCGCCGCGCCCTCAACATGGACGTGCTGATCGCCCTGGGCACCTCCGTTGCCTACTTCTACAGCGTGGTGGTGGTCTTTGCGCCCACCTGGCTGCCGGTTGGCGTCAGTGAACGGGACGTCTATTTCGAAGTTTCGGCGGTGGTAATCGCCTTCGTGCTGATGGGCAAATACATGGAGGAGATCATCAAGAAACGCTCCTCTGCCGCCGTCCGCAAATTGCTCGATCTTCAGCCCGCCACGGCCACGGTGATCCGCGACGGCATGGAGATGACCGTGCCCGCCGATGCCATCGACACCGGCGAGACGGTGCTGGTGCGCCCGGGCGAGAAGATCCCCTCCGATGGGGTGGTGCTGGAGGGCAGCTCCTCGGTGGACGAATCCTTGCTCACCGGTGAATCCCTGCCAGTGGCCAAACAGGCCGGCGCCGAACTGATCGGCGGCACCGTGAATGGCAATGGCCTGCTCCGTTTTCAGGCCAGCCGGGTGGGATCCGACACCGCCCTGGCCCAGATCGTGCGCATCGTGGAAGAGGCCCAGGCCAGCACCGCCACGGTGCAGCGCCTGGCCGATCAGGTCACGGGCTGGTTTGTTCCAGCCGTGGTGCTGATCGCATTCGCGGCGTTTGCCCTCTGGACCCTGGCAGGGCAGTTCAGCAGTGGTCTGCTGGCCTTCATCGCCGTGCTGGTGATCTCCTGCCCCTGTGCCCTGGGCATCGCCACCCCAGCGGCCCTGATGGTGGGGGTGGGCAAGGGCGCGGAGCAGGGCATCCTGATCCGCAGCGGTGAGGTGCTGGAGCGGGCTGAGAAGCTCACCACCGTGGTCTTCGACAAGACAGGCACGCTCACCTTGGGCAAGCCGGTGCTCACCGATCTGGAGCCCCTGGCAAGCCAGTCAGAGCAGGAGATACTTCGGCTCGCGGGTTCTCTGGAGCATGGCTCGGAGCATCCCCTGGCAGCGGCGATTGCCGAGGCCGTTGCAGCGCGCCACCTGGAGCTGCTGACGCTGGAGCAGTTTGAGGCCCAGGTGGGCGAGGGCATCACCGCCAAAGAGGGCGGGGACGTCGTCTGGTTCGGCAACCGTTCCCTGGCGAGGCGCTTCCTGCCTCGGCTTCCCGAGCCTGTGGAAGGCCAGCTCGCTGGGCTCGAGGCCCAGGGGAAGACAGCCATGCTGCTGGGCCGCGCCGACCAGATCCTGGGGGTGATCGCCGTCGCTGACACGGTCAGGCCCGAGGCCGAGCAGGCCGTGGCCCTGCTGCGGCGCCGTGGGGTGCGGGTGATCATGCTCAGCGGCGACAACCGCACCACCGCAGAGGCGATTGCCGCCCAGGTGGGGATCACCGAGGTGATCGCCGAGGTGCAGCCTTCTGACAAGGCCGGAACGATCAAGTCCCTGCAGTTGGTGGAGCAGAATGTGGCCATGGTGGGTGATGGCGTCAATGACGCCCCGGCCCTGGCCACCGCCAACATCGGCATCGCCATCGGTTCCGGTTCGGATGTGGCCAAGGAAGCCGGTGACATCATCTTGATGGGCAACGACGTGCGGCTGGTCGTGACCGCCATCGGCCTGTCGCGGGCCACCATGCGCAAGATACGCCAGAACCTGTTCTGGGCCTTCATCTACAACGGGATCGGCATCCCGATTGCTGCCTTTGGTTGGCTCAATCCAATGATCGCCGGTGCGGCGATGGCCCTGAGTTCGCTCTCGGTGATCATCAACTCCTCGCTGTTGCGTCGCTACCGAGCGGCTTGATCATCGGTGCTTTTGTCCCGGTACGTCCCATTTAGCGAGATTCAATGGCTGATCCCACCTTCCTTTCCGGCTGGTTACCACGCCGGCGATCCCGGTGGGTGCTCTATGGCTTTCTCCTGGTGGCGGCCTTCTACTTGCTGCTGGAGCACACAGCGCACACCCTTGGTGCCCTTCCCTTCCTGGTGTTGCTGGCATGCCCGCTGATGCACCTCTTCATGGATGGCGGCCATGGGCACGGCCATCCCGGCGCCCCGGAGGGGCCGGACTCGCGATCGACCCCTACCCCCAAGCCGTGATGAACCAAAGTGACGCCCCGGCCTATGGCCTCTGGGGACTGGCGGTGGTGAATGGCGCTGTTTTCATCTTCTTTGCCTTCAGTTTCTTCTAGCCCAAGACGCCGCGTGACTGGCGCAGCTTTGGTGTATTCAGCACCTTCCTGGTGGCCTTGTTTGCCGAGATGTATGGGTTTCCACTGACGATTTACCTCCTTTCTGGCTGGCTTGGGAGTCGCTATCCATCCGTGAACTGGCTCTCCCATGATGTGGGGCATCTACTGGAAACGCTGCTTGGCTGGCGCGTGAATCCGCATTTCGGACCCTTCCATCTTGCTAGCTTCGTGCTGATCGGTGGTGGCTTCATGCTCATCGCCAGGGGCTGGGACACGCTTTATGCCGCCCAGCAGAAGCATGAACTGGTGACCACCGGCATCTATGCACGGCTTCGTCACCCCCAGTACCTGGGCTTCATTCTGGTGATGACAGGATTCCTTCTGCAATGGCCCACGTTGCTCACCCTGGCGATGTATCCAGTGCTTGTGGTGATGTACCTGCGCCTGGCAAAGCAAGAGGAGCGGGAGGCTGCGCGCGAGTTTGGAGATCGTTATCGGGCCTATCTTTCGGCTGTGCCAGCCTTTGTTCCATGGCGGCATCGCCATGGCTGAGAGGAGCCGCATCAGCGCATCGCATACAGCTTAATGGTTAAATGAATAGATTGGCGGAGAAAAGGCTTGTGTTCAAGAAAAGCAAACGAATTCTCGCTGCACCAGAAACAAACCTGTTTCTCTTTGCCTTTCTGCTCAATTTTGTCTACGAGGTTTGGCAGTCTCCCTTTTACGAGTTCTACGCAAGCCCATCATTAGGTGACAAAGTTATTGACTTGACCCACTGCGCCTTCGGCGATGGGGTCATCATTCTCTTCAGCAGTTGGGTTGTGAGCGCGTTGATGCGTTCACGGTACTGGGTGCTGACCTCAACCTGGAAGCTGACGCTCCTGTTTACCAGTGTCGGCCTTCTGATTACGCTTGTGATCCAAACCTATCGAGTCAATGTTTCCAAGGCCTATGGAGTGCCGGTGCTGGCAGTGCCCCTACTAGGCATGAGTGCACTTGCCGTCATTCAATGGATCGTCTTGCCTGCCATCATTCTCTACATGGCTCGCCGGAACATGTTGGGATATTCGGGGCAGAACTTGAACTAACTCATGGCATCTTTCGCAGCTCCTGCTTCCTCTTTTGATATTCGATGTGGTATTGCCTTTGATGGCGCAGATAATGTGCTCCCCATCAGTCGTTAAGTGTCTCCCAAAGCTGTTGGCATCACTTCACTTCCATCGACTCTGTGGCCTGATTACCAGAAGATTATCCGCCGCATTCCGGGCGGAGATGAATTCGATCTGATTCCAAGTATTTTGAAGTGATTGTGGGGGGATGGGCCCTCTGTTCTCATTACGTATCAGGCTCAGAATCCCCATTGATACCCTCCTCCTGAGGGGCCTGATCAAGTCGTCGGCGGCGCTTGCTTCGTGCCCTTGCGGCGGCCCAGCAGCAGTCCCATGCCGGAGCCGATCACGAACAGGGTGAGCAGCGCCAGGACCGAGGAGTACCAGGGCTGCAGATTGAGGAGGCCGAAGTTGCCCGTGTGCAGCTTCATCAGCCAGAAGGCCTCGATTCCCTGGGCCGATAGGGCGCCGTACAGGGAGCCTGAGAGCGCCGTGAGTAGCAGTGGCAGGGCTGCCAGGGGCACGAGGCTGCGGTGCACCCGGCGCATCAGGTGATGGTGCCTCACTCCTTATCCATTGCCTTGTGCAGATCCTGCATGTTGGCGCAGGGCATCCAGAGGGAGCCCATCGCAAAAGCCCCCTTGCACTTGAGTTCGGCGGCGCGTTTCTCCGCCTCCTGCTTGGTCTTGAACATGCCCTTCATGTGCGCTGCAGCGGGTGCGCTGACGAGCAGCGGAGCGAAGGTCGCCGCTACGAGGGCCGCCAGAAGAGCCCAACGGTTGGTCTGCTGGAAGGGGCCGGTGGAGTGCTGGGTCATTGAGATTGCGAGGGGATGGTCAGTGACAGAAAAGGGACCGTTGGAGTCACTTCTCCTTGGAGACGGCCTTCTCATAGACATCGAAGTTCTGGCAGGGCATCCATTCCTTGCCCATCGCAAAGGCGCCGCTGCACTTGAGTTCCTTGGCTCGCTTTTCGGCAGCGGCCTTGCTCGGGAACATGTCGTTGGCCTGGGCGCGGGCGGCACCGGGGGCCAGGGCAACCCCTGCGGAGAGGAGGAGAGCCAGAGCGATGGGGTTCACGGAATGCCGGACGGAAGAGCTCGATTCCACTGTAGAGTCTCCTCATGGCAGGAGAGTCAAGCCCATGGTCGCTGTTGGCATGAAGACCGGCATGAAGATCGGAGCGCTGGCCGGCCGCAGCGGCCTGCCGGTCAAGACCCTGCGCTACTACGAAGACCTGGGCCTGCTGCCGGCGATCGGCCGCAGCGAAGGCGGGTACCGCCTCTTCGCCGAGGAGAGCCTGCAACGCCTGGAGTTCATCCGCCGGCTCAAGACCCTCGGGCTCAGCCTGGAGGAGATCCTGGACTGCCTGGCGGTGCACGATGCCGGTGAGCTGCCTTGCGGCGACATCCAGGTCCAGCTGGGGCGCCAGGTCGAGCGGATCGATGGCCAGATCAAGGAGCTGCGGCAGCTCCGCAAGGAACTGCAGGGCCTGCTGGCGGGCTGGCAGAGCGATCCAGCCAAGGATGACGCGGTGATCTGCCCCAATCTTCACGTCTGAAGGCTGATCGTGACGTACGGCCCATACGCAACGAATGGGCACACCAATTCGATGAAGCCATGACCCGAATCCGCGTCCGACTCCCTCCTAAGTGCCCATGCTGAAGACAGGCACAAGCAAGGGAGAGAACTGATGGGCCATCACCATGCCGCGTTGGACCAGAAACGTTCGGCGGCGCTCAGGCTCGCGGCCGCTGCAGGGCTGGGAGCGCTCGTTCTGTCGCTGGAGGCTCTAGCGCGCTCAGTGCCGCCCCAGGTGCTGGCCCAAGACGGAAGCGGGATGGGAAGGGGACTAAGCGGTCCGGGGCGGATGGCCGCCCAGTCGATGGATCAGCACTTCATCGTGATGATGATTCCGCACCATGACGGGGCGATCGCCATGGCAGAACTCGCCCTCACCCGCGCGAAGCGACCTGAGATCAAAGAGCTGGCCAAGAGCATCAAAGCCAGTCAGACGAGTGAAAACACTCAGATGCGGACCTGGTACCGGCAGTGGTTCGGCGTGGACGTTCCCAGCTGGACGAGCGGAGGAGCCATGGGCATGGGCGGTTTGGGGATGGGCATGGGTATGGGCATGAGTGGTGGCATGGGTCCTGGCATGGGCATGGGCTGCTGCAGCGGAATGGGAATGATGGGCACCAGCCTGGCCGCCCTGAAGAACGCCCCTGATTTCGATCGTGCCTTCATCGAACAGATGATTCCCCACCACCGCATGGGCGTGATGATGGCCTCGATGGCCCAGACCAACAGCCAGCATCCGCATCTGCGCGAGCTGCAGCAGGCCATGGTTCGGGTGCAGAGCCAGGAGATCGAGCAGATGGCGCAGTGGTACCGCAACTGGTACGGAACGCCCTGACCTCTCATGAGATCTCCCATGGATCCGTTCTTCATTCGCGACACGCCGAAATCCTTCGAGGAGGCCAGTAACGCCCTCCAGGAGGCGGTGGTGGACCAGGGCTTCGGCATGCTGGCCGTGCATGATCTGGGCCACACCCTGCGCAGCAAAGGCCTGCCGTTCCCGGAGCAGTGCCGCATCTTCGAAGTGTGCAACCCCCAGCAGGCCGCTGCGGTGCTCAGCACCACGATGGCGCTCAACATGGCTCTGCCCTGCCGGATCTCCGTCTACACCGAAGCCGGCCAGACCCGCCTCGGGATGATCCGCCCTGAGGCGATGCTTGCGGGCCTCTCGGCCGATCCCTCCCTGCGGGAGGTGGCCCGAGCGGTGGAGACCTCCACCACGGCGATCATCGAGGCCGCTGCGGCTTAGCCGGGAAGCTCTGCAAAGGTGAGCCCACAGGCCACTCCATCCCTGGCCCCCCCGTCCTCCACTGAACCTGCCAAGGCATCACACAACCCAGCGAGGTGCAGGCGGGATCGATCAAGCGCGTCACCTTCCATAACGCCGAGAACGGCTTCTGCGTGCTGCGCATCAAGGCGCGCGGCCACCGCGACCTGGTGACAGTGGTGGGCCATGCCGCCGAGATCAGTGCCGGTGAATGGGTCACCGTGAGAGGCACCTGGGTGAACAGCCGCGAGCACGGCCAGCAGTTCAAAGCCTCCTTCCTCAGGACTTCCGCTTTAACCATCGCCGAGGGGATCGAGAAGTACCTGGGTTCGGGGATGATCCTCGGTATCGGCCCGACCCACGACGTTGACACCCTGGCGGCTGAGCCGGCGATCTTCCTACCCACTCTGCTCCGCGATGAGCGCCACAGGGAGGTAGCCAGAACCATCCCCTGGGCCTTGAGCTCACCCCCAGACAGAAGGCGCCGACCGGACGATCGAGCCACTCAGGCCCACCACCTCCACCAGCGTCTGCAGCCCGCTGATCTGGCGTGGCGGCCATCACAGAGAGGGTAGCGGTGGGAGCGGCCACAGCCGCAGACCATCACCGTGCTGGCTTGATCAAGCCGCAGCTCCCGTGACACCCAGCCAGTGCCGAGGTGGGCGCCATCGCAGATCCAGCCATGGCGGCTGCGGCCGCAGCTGCAGAGCTGGTGCACTCCCGCTGGCAGCTCCAGGGGAATCGGACCCGCAGAAGACGGAGCCGATTCAGCCATGGCCTTCGCAGCCACAGCCGGCGTGGCAGGGCTCACCGTTGGGGTGCCCTTTGGCGCAGACCTCGCTGCAGAACAGCAGGGCGCCCTTGCGGAACGGGCTGTCCGCCTGCACCGTGCAGTGGCAGCCCGGGCAGGCGCATTGCAGCGTGGAGGGTTCTACCAGGGTCGTGGTCATGGCCTCTCCTTGCTCTGTGCCGATGGGCCCAGTCTGGTGCACCCGGCGCCGGGGAGGAACGGCTTGCCGTACTGACAAGCCGGGCTGCTGGATCTATTAATGAATCAGAGGCCACGACCAGGGCAGCGCGAGCCCAGACCCTGCAACCGGCCCAAGGGCGCTCGATACGGGGCGCCCTACTCATTGGGGGCGTGGCCAGCCCTTCTGCAGCTGTGCTGAGATGCAGGACATTGGCTCTTCGCGATAAAGGTGTCCGGCTTTCCCGGCAGCGCCACGGTTGCACAGGTAGCCAGGCCTAGCGTTAAGGCCATACCGCCGGGTGGGCCATGGCCGTGGTGAACCGCTGCGCGGTGGGGATCTACCCCAGCGAGAAACTGCTTGCGTGGGCGCGGCAACACGAACTAGATGTCGATGCGGCTGGAGCCAGGGAACCCTGCCTGTATCTGATTCCCGACTACGAGACGGAAGAGGAGGCTGAGGCGATCCTCAAGGAGGTCTACGTGGCGATCTTCGAAGCCGAGCTCGACTATTGGCATCGCGACACCGGCACCTGGCCGGCGGAGCGCAGCTACGCGGAGTTCCGCAAATGGTTTGAGGTGCGCCTCTACCCCCTGATCCAGGACCTGGTGAGCGAGGAACTCACCGCCACCGAGGTGGATGAGGAGTTCATCGGTGAGCTGCACACGGCACTGGAGGGATTGCACTCATCCCCCCCCCCCTTGAGTCATCTGATTTCGTCATCTCGCCACGACGAGGGACTCCCGCGAGAGGCTGGGGTTGTCTGGCGTCACCCCTGAGGCTCTATGGATCCTGTGGCTGAGATCAAAAAAGCGATCGCCACCTATGCGGACAGGAGCGTGGAGCAGCGCAGTCGCTGGTACTCGCCGGCAGCTGAGGCCTATGCCGCCACCAGGCCCAGCTACCCGCAGCAACTGGTGAATGCGGTGGTGGCTCGATCGGGCTTGACGGCAGCATCCACGATGTTGGAGGTGGGCTGTGGACCGGGTACAGCCACGGTGTCCTTCGCGGAGCTGGGCTGCCGGATCGTGGCCATCGAGCCCAACCCGCAGTTCTGTCTGCTGGCTGAGGAGATCTGTCAGCAGTACCCGAACGTCGAAGTAGTGAAGACATCTCTGGAGGAGTGGGAACCTCAGCAGGAGCGGTTCGATGCCGTGCTGGCGGCCACCTCCTTTCACTGGATCCCGCCGGAGATCGCCTATCCGAAAGCAGCCGGTTCCTTGCGGGAGAACGGCTGGTTGATCCTGCTGTGGAACAAGGAGCTGCAGCCACCTCTGGCGACCCATGAGGCCCTGCGAGAGATCTATCGCCGCCATGCCCCTGAGTTGGAACGCCCCTACGAGGATGCCGCCACCGTGGCCGGGATTCTCACGGCCATGGGGCAACTCGTGATGGAGTCGCAGCTGTTTCATGGTGCCCAGCAGGGTCAATGGCTGGTGGAAAGCCTCCTGAACATTGACGACTACCTGACCCTGCTGACCACCTACTCCCCTTTTCTGGCCCTCGATCCGGATGTTCAGGCAGCCCTGACATCTGACTTGAAGCGAGCCCTGCAGCAGATCCACGGAGACACTGTGCCGCTGACTTACACCACGGCGTATCAGATGGCCCAAAGGGTCTGAGCACGAGCATCTGACGAGCGGCGATGACGTTCCCCCCCTTGCCGATATGCCTCCGCCTGGGCCAGACTCTTGGACTCGCCACTGGGTTGGCGGCAGTCCTCCTCCTGGGCTGCTCGATTCTGAGGCCTGGCCAGTCTGCGGATGGGCGCGCCACGGTGCTCTCGATCGATGACGGTGACACCATCCGCGTCCTGCAGGGCCAGCAGCGGATCACGGTGCGGCTGGCCTGCATTGATGCCCCCGAGATGGCCCAGGCTCCCTATGGCGCCCAATCCCGCGCCTACCTGCAAACGCGGCTGCGGATCGGTTCCCTGGTGACGCTGCTGCCGCAGACCGGGGAGCGCTATGGCCGCACGGTGGCGGAGGTGATCGGGGAGGTGAACCTCAACCTGGCGATGGTGGAGGACGGCCAGGCGTTCGCCTATCGCAAGTACCTGAGCCTGTGCAACGCTCAGGAGTATCTGGATGCTGAATACCGGGCCTCCCGCCACCGCTTTGGCGTCTGGCAGGTGCCTGGCGGCGTCACCCGCCCCTGGGACTTCCGCCGCGGCAGAACGTCGGGGCAATCAGGCAGCAGCAGCATGGCGATTCCTGGTGGCCGGATGGTTCGCTGCGGTGAGATCGGCTCCTTTGCCCGCGCCCAGGAGTTGTTGCGCCAAGGTCACACCTACCTGGATGGGAATGGTGATGGTGTGGCCTGCGAAAGCCTCTGCTGAAGGGGCGGACAACCGCACCTTGCTGCTCTAGCCGACATCAGCAGGTTCGTTATGGTCCAGCCAATCGATGCTGTACAAACATGGCCTTCACTGGATCTGAACTGCTCGCCAGAGTCAAGGAGCAGGGCGATGCCTCCAAGTCCGACCTGGTACGAGCTGCCGGCTACGTCAGCACCAAGAAAGATGGCAGCGAACGGCTGAACTTCACTGCCTTCTACGAGGCCCTGCTGGAGGCCAAGGGCGTCAGCCTTGGAGAAGGCAACGGCAACGGCAACGGGAAGGGAAAGGGTGGCCGCAGCCTCGGTTATGTGGCCACGGTGCACCGCAACGGCAACCTGCTGGTGGGCAAGGCCTACACTGCCATGCTCGATCTCAAGCCGGGCGATGAGTTTGAGATCAAGCTCGGTCGCAAGCAGATCCGGCTTGTGCCTGCTGGAGTGACGGAAGAAGACGAGTGAGAAGCAGCCAGTGATGGCTCAGTGACATCAGGCCGAGGTTCTCCCTGTGGATGCTTCACAGTGATCGCCGGTCAATTGAGACGTTGGAGAATTGGGCAACTCTGTATACCAACTAATCGTGTATCGCCACGGAGTAATTGGCATATTGAAGAGGAGATGCCCGGCATCGAGAATCTCTATTCCCCTGAATAGCTGGTGGAATCAGGATGCATCAGCTCTCTTGAGCCGCTGAAACATCCAGCCACAGCGTCTGCCACCACCACTACTGCCGCGCCCCACCACGTACCAATCCAGGTGTCCCTTCAGAGATTGTGGTTCAGTTCCTTCCTTCCAGCTATCAGCAGCTTTACGGCGGATGGTTGCTTCGTCATATCGAAGTTGTTCTGCTAGTTCCTTCGACGTGTATATTCTCGGTTCAAGATCAGGAGGTTTCCCCTGGGCTTGATTATTCGGTAAGGGAACGATCAGCCCGCTACTGAGTTTCTGGTGAGTGCCACTCGTTGTAGACAGTCCGAGCTCCCCCCGCAGAAAGCCAAGCACCATGAGATTGAATTGACGGCTTTTGTCTTGGTTGAGCTTGGACTTGTTCAGCTTCCACCAGGTGAGGATTCCGCCCAGTCCGTCTCGTGCATCGCATGGGATCTCCTCTTTCTCGACAAACTGTTTCAGCCGCTCCAGAAGCATTCGTTGATTGTTGTCAGCGTGGTTGTTCTCTAGCCACGTCGAGTGATCTTCCTGTGCCTCGGAGCCCAGCAATAGTGACGTGCTGGCCGAAGGGACCTGTTCGCAGTTCTCGTGTGATCCATTGTCTTCTGGGAGGCTCCATGGCAAGGACGAAATTCGGGACGGGAATAACGGGACGGCATGTATTTGCAACGGAACCTTCTGGCTGCTGATCGTCCCGAAATCACTGGGGGTCCAAAGGGCATCTGACGCGCCCAGTTTCAGTCTTATGCCCAGCGGTGGGAAATTGGGAATACTGATCGGATCGATTCGCCTGAGTGTCTCTCTACTGACTTCAACGACACGCTCCACTCCACTGGACTGTGACCGCAGGAACTCAATTAATATTTGGGACGGATTTAGACGCTCGGCGAGATGTGCCACTGCTTTCAGCTCCGCTTCTGCAAAGGATTGCAGAGTCTCTGACCCGCCTGCCTGTGCTCCAGCCCCCTTGATTCGCCCGTACGCAGCCTGGCTATTCCATCCGATCGCGGCTTCAGTGGCGATCGACTTGTCGATCCCTGGGTGGCACTTTGAAACTGGCGTGGCCTCACAGTCGCGTCTCGCCGGACCGCGGCTGGCGGCACCGTCTGGGGATTCATGCCTTTCGACTGCCGGCTGGGTTGAGCGGACCTCCTGGTTTTCCCAGGCTGGCCTGGAGAAAGGCCGGCGGCTCTGGGGTTGGCGGGCATTGCCGGTAGTCCGGTGTTCATTTGCTTCATGGCCAGTTGGGACTGGCTGCGGCGGGGCTCATTTGAGATGAATGATACAGAGATTTTCCGATCTGGTCCCTGGTGTTGCCACCAGCCACGGTGCCTACAGCCAGAAAATGGATCCACACCCCCTACCGGTGGGGGTACGAGGCGGTGAGACCGAGGCTTGCTCACCGTATGGAAGTGCACAATTGGGCCCGCGACCCACGGCCAGAAGGCATCCCGTAGGCACAACACCCCCGAGATCGATTGCACAGCAGCGTTTCCCGGCCTACTCATAATTCGCCTTAGGCGAGTTCGATCCTCGCGACCCCCATCCCCTCACTCACCCCACATCCGCAGCAGGTTGGTGTAGCTGCGGGTGAGCAGGTCGAAGATCTCGTCCTTGCCCTGCTTCTGGTAGAGGGCACGGCGGGCGGTATCGAGTTCGAACAGGAGTTCGCGCCGGTCGCTGCGGCGGACCCGGCTCTGGATCCAGCCCAGGGCCACCAGCCGCTCGCCCCGGGTCACGGGTTCCACCCGATGCAGCAGGGAGCTCGGATACACCAAGGCATGGCCGGCCGGCAGGCGCAGGGCGCTCTCGCCCCCCGGATCCTCCAGCACCAGCGCGCCGCCGTCGTACTGCTCGGGTTCGCTCAGGAACAGGGTGAAGGAGAGGTCGGAGCGGCCGCCGGCCATGAAGGCATTGTCGACGTGGCGGCCGTAGCCCTCACCGACGCCGCAGCGGCTGAAGCGCAGGCTGTGCAGACGCACCGGCAGGGCCGCCGCCTGCAGCAGCGGATGCTGCAGCAGGTGGTCGCTGAGGGCGGAAGCGAGGGTCTGGTTCAGGGAGGATGCCGGCTCCAGCTGGCGGTTGCGCTTCACCTCCCGGGCGTGCCATCCGGCCGTTTCGGCCCCGTCTCTCCAGGGGGCGTCCTCCGCCAGCAGGGCCAGGCGCAGCTCGCCGACCTGGCCGCTGCTCAGCAGAGGTTCAAGACGGAACTGCATCCTTCGGCACTCCGCTGCCCCAGAATTCTCGCCCCATCCATCACGGTGCAGGCCATGGCCCGATCGAGCATTGCCCTGTTCCTCGTCACCACCGGACTGATCACGGCCACCATGGGCTGTGCCCAGTCCCCCGGGTCGAAGGACCAGGAGGGCGGCGAGAACGGCGTCAGCGCACCGGCCCCGGAACGGCCGGCCGCCGGGGCACCGGAGGGGGCCGACAGGGACGGCGACCGGGATGGTGATAGTGACGCCGGCGAGGGAGGAGAGGGGGGTGAGGGCGGCGAAGGCTGAGCCGGGCGGCGGGGCCTAACCTTCAGCCACGACACCCCACCGATGCGCTTCCTGGTCCTGGCGATCCTGTTGGCCCTGCTGGCCTTCTTCGCTGCCGGGGAGCTTGCGCTGATCCGTCTCCGGCCCAGCCGCGTCCAGCAGCTCGAGGAGGCTGACGAGCCCGGCGCCCGTTCCGTCGCCCGGCTCCAGCACCGCATGCGCAGCGTCCTGGTGGCCACCCAGCTGGGCGTGGTGCTGGCGCTGCTGGCCATGGGCTGGCTGGCCAGGGGTCTGGCGGAGCAGGTGGCCGGCTGGATGGGCTCGGGGGAGCAGGCCTGGATCGATGCCGGGGTCTTCCTGGTGCTGGCCCTGCTGGCCACCCTCCTGGGCGGTCTGGTGCCCAAGGCCTGGGTGCTACACCGTCCCGAGGGCTCGGCCCTGCGGCTGGCACCCCTGCTGGAGTCGCTCACCCGCACCCTGGCACCGTTGCTGCTGCTGATCGAGCGCTTCAGCGGTGGTCTGCTGCGGCTGCTGGGGCTGCCGCGCAACTGGGATGAGCTGGTGCCGGTGCTGTCGGCCGGGGAGCTGGAGACACTGATCGAGAGCGGCAGTGTCACCGGCCTGATGCCCGACGAGCGCAGCATCCTTGAGGGGGTCTTCTCCCTGCGGGACACCCTGGTGCGGGAGGTGATGATGCCCCGCTCCGGCATGGTCACCCTGCCGCTGGATGTCACCTTCGCCCAGATGATGGAAGCGGTGCATGCCAGCCAGCACGCCCGCTTCCCGGTGATCGGCAGCTCCCTCGACGACGTGCGCGGCATGCTCGACCTGCGGCGGCTGGCCGAGCCGATCGCCCGGGGCCTCCTCCACCCCGATACGGCCCTGGCCCCCTGGATCCTGCCGGTGGCGCAGGTGCAGGAAAGTGCGTCCCTGGCGGATCTTCTGCCGCTGATCCGCAGCGGCCAGCCCCTGCTGGTGGTGGTGGATGAGCACGGCGGCACCGAGGGGCTGGTCACCGTGGCCGACCTCACCGGCGAGATCGTCGGCGAGGACGACAACCCCCTGGAAACGGCCCAGGACCTGCTGCCCCTCGTCGACGGCACCTGGTCGGCGGCCGGGGATCTGGAGATCGTCGAACTCAATCGCCAGCTGGGCCTGCAGCTGCCCGAAGCGGACGGCCACCACACCCTGGCCGGCTTCGTGCTGGAGCGGCTGCAGCACATCCCCTCCCCCGGGGAAGGGCTGCGCTGGCAGGGCGTCCGCATCGACGTGCTCACCATGGACGGCCCCCGCATCGAGCGGGTTCAGATCACCCTCGCCAGCACGGACGGAACCTGATCATCGATAATGCGCCCACCTGCTCTGCCCCTGCCATGAACCCAGTGCGCGTGGGTGTCATCGGCATCGGCAACATGGGCTGGCACCACGCCCGGGTGCTGAGCCTGCTGCGCGATGCCGAACTGGTGGGCGTCGCCGACCCCGATGAGGCCCGCGGTCGGCTGGCGGTGGAGCAGTTCGATTGCCGCTGGTTCCCCGCCTACGAGGAGCTGCTCGGCGAGGTGGAGGCCGTCTGCATTGCCGTACCCACCCTGCTGCACCACCGGGTCGGCATGGCCTGTCTGCAGGCGGGGGTGCACGTGCTGATCGAGAAGCCGATCGCGGCGACCCAGGAGGAGGCCGCCGACCTGATCGGCGCCGCGGAGGCGGCGGGCCGCCTGCTGCAGGTGGGCCACATCGAGCGGTTCAACCCCGCTTTCCGGGAGCTGCTGCGGGTGGTGGCCAACGAGGAGGTGGTGGTGCTTGAGGCACGGCGCCACAGCCCCAACGCCGACCGGGCCAATGACGTCTCGGTGGTGCTGGATCTGATGATCCACGACATCGACCTGGTGCTCGAGCTGGCCGCCTCCCCGGTGGTGCGGCTGGCGGCGGCCGGCGGCCGCAGCTCGGATGGCCCGATCGACTACGTCAATGCCACCCTCGGCTTCGCCAATGGCGTGGTGGCCAGCCTCACGGCCAGCAAGATGGCCCACCGCAAGATCCGCAGCCTGAGTGCCCACTGCCGCAGCAGCCTGATGGAGACGGATTTCCTCAACCGCAATCTGCGCATCCACCGCCGCTCCCACGAATCGGTCAGCGCCGACCACGGCGAGCTGCTCTACCGCAACGACGGCTTCATCGAAGAGGTGAGCACCACCTCGATCGAGCCCCTCTACGCCGAACTCGAGCACTTCCTCCAGTGCGTGCGCGGCCGGGAGACGCCGGCCGTGGATGGCCTGCAGGCCTCCCGGGCCCTGCAGCTGGCCGACCTGATCGAGCAGTGCGTCGAGCAGCCCAACCTCTGCATGGCCCTGGAAGCCCCGATCTAGACACCCGCCGCCGGGATCATCGCGGCAGGGGCCGCGTCCCTGTCGGCCAGCTCCTGCAGGGCCAGCAGCTGCCAGCGGCGGCAGTCGGCCGGGGAGGAGCGGTAGAAGAGATCCCAGGCCTCCGCCTTGTGGGGGCCGTAGGCCTCGCTCGGCACCTCGGGATGGCGCTGCTGCCAGCCCACCCGCACGGCGTGGCCGATCACCACGTCCAGGGCAAGATCGTCGTCGAACTGGACCTGGGGGTTGGCGGCCACGAAAGCCATCAGGGTGAGCAGGGTCTCGATGCAGAGCCGGCGGTACTCCGGCGCTTCGATCTTGCTGAGCAGGTGCTCCACCAGGATCGCGAAGTTCTTCTCCCCCGGCGTCTTCTCGCGCAGCAGGGGAGCGCTCTCCAGCCGGTTGCGCCGCTCCAGCTTGTCGCCGATCACCAGGCCCCGGCAATGGTGCAGCAGGTCCCAGATGCCGGGATAGAAGTCCTTCGGCACCCGCTGCAGGGCCCCGAGCCGCATGCGGTGCTGCAGCCAGCTGCCGTCCTTGGGCAGTTCCGCCAGGGGGTCGGGCACCTCCCAGCGCACCCGCCCGCGCAGGTGCAGCTGCTCCTTGCGCTGCAGGGAGGCGCGGGCGTGCTCCACGTCGGCCAGCACGGCCCGCAGCCGGCGGCGGATGGCATGGGGTGGCAGGGCGCAGAGGGCCTCGAAGGCCTCGCTGGGGCTGAGGTTGGCCTCCCCCGCCAGTTCGCCGGTGAGCAGCAGCAGGAACTGCCCGAGCTGCAGGGTGAGGCTGCCGCTGAGCAGATCCACGTCGGAGCGGGCCAGGGCGTCGATGGCCAGCAGCAGCTCCTGCTGCAGCATCCATTCCCGGCCGTCCTCACCGCTGAAGCGCCGCACCATCGCCGCGATCGCCAGGCTGCCCTCCGGATGGCTCAGCAGCGAATCGCGCGTGTAGTTGCGGCCCACCACCACCTGCTTCTGGCGCAGCAGCAGGTCGGTGAGGGCATCCTCCAGCTGGGGGTGCACCAGACCCATGGCACCGGCCGCCCGGCGCACCACGCTCCAGTCGGCGTCGGCCAGGCCGCGGCGGTAGACCTCCTCCAGCAGCACCATCAGCCGCACCCCGGGGCCGCTGCGCGGGCCCTGCAGGCGGGCATTGGGGCCGAGCCGGCGGCTCAGCAGCTCCAGCACCTCGGCCTGCTCCTCCAGGGAGCGGCTGGCCCAGAGCCTGTCCACCAGATGGGCCAGGGGCACGTCCTCCAGCTCCTGCTCCTGGCGGGCGGTGAGCGGCTGGTGGCTGGCGCTGGGCGGCAGCAGGGTGTGGCCGTCCGGCACCAGATCGCAGGCCGCCAGCGCCTGGGGCGGCAGGTCGACCAGGCTGGCCAGCGGCACCAGCTCCTCCAGCGACACCAGGCGTACCGGCACCGAGCCCAGCTGGCCCTGCTGCAGATCGCGGCCCAGGCTGAGGAAGGCGTCGGGGTCGCGGCGGAAGGGGCCGGCGGCGACCGGCACGAGCAGCACCGGGGCGCCGGAGCCCCGCCAGTGGCGCTGCAGCACCCGCACTTCGGTGGCCACCGTGTCCACCAGTACCTGGGCATCGTCGGCCAGATAGAAGGTGTCCTCCTCCAGGACCGCCGGCAGGAAGCCGATCAGCTCGCCGTCGTGGCGGTAGAGCCGGGCGGTGGCCTGGGTCTCCATACGCACCGGCGGGTGACCCGAAAGGCCCAGGCGGCCATTGGCGCCCACCGTCGCCAGACGCCGGGCCAGCTCGCGGGAACTGGCCACCCGCAGGGGGGCCGCCCCGTCCGAGGGCCGCCGCACCGGCAGGCCGGCCTCCGCGAGGGCCGCGGCAATGGCGTCGTCGGCCGGAGCCAGGGCCACCAGCACCTCCTCGGCCCCCGGCGGGCTGGGGTGGCGGCGCCCGCAGGGATCGAGATCCTCGGCGGTGATCAGGCCGTGCAGCAGCAGATCCGACAGCCAGGTGAGGCTCTGGGTCCAGAGCAGGGGGACGTTCTCGTTGGGGACACGGATCTGGGTGCCGGGCTGGCGCCGCTCGGCCTCGATCAGCCGCTCCGGCACCAGGTAGAGCTCCGGCAGCAGCGCCTCCCCGTCGACCGTCACGCTCAGCTCCTGGAGCTGCTCCCGCCAGCGGCGGGCTTCCTCCCAGCGGCCCTCGCAGCAGGCGGTGATCAGCTCGTAGGCCAGGAACAGGGGCCACTCGCACTCGATGTGCTCGAACTGGGCCAGTTCCTCCCGCTCGTAGTGGAGCCGGGTCACGTCCTCCAGCACCGTCTGGTGGCCGTCGCGCCGGAAGCGCTTGTAGCCGTAGGATCCGGCCAGCTCGCTGCGGATCTTCTCGCGGGTGCGCGCCACCAGCGCCGGATCCTCCACGGCCCAGGCGGGGTAGCCGATCACCGACAGGCAGGCGCTGTCGGCCTCCTTGCTGGCCGACTCCCGCGGCAGCAGGCCGCGCAGGGCACGCCGCAGCCGCACGATGGCGTCATGGGGGATGGTCAGGCAGCTGCTGCCGTCGCCGTGGGGGCCGTAGAGGTCCAGACCCACGAGGGTCTCCAGGGCGGCCTTCACCAGGCCGATCGAGCTGGCGTTCCGCTCCGGCTGGCCGTGGTTGCCCTTGTCGCCCCGCTCCCAGATGCCGTAGTCGGCCACCCGGTAGGCCCGGGCTACGTAGTAGACGAGGTTCTGGAGGAAATCGCGCTCGTGGCTGGTCTGCACGATCACCAGGCCCGAGCGGGTGAGCTGGGCGAGCTGCAGCAGGAACAGGGCCGTGGCGTCGAGCTGCAGATGGCCCCAGCCGTCGTCGGCCACCACCGGATCCCCCGTGGCGGTGTCGAACTTGGCGTGGATGGCGTCGAGGCGCTCGAGGCTGGTCTTGAAGCGCTCCACCTTCGCCGACTGGCGCATCATCGAGCGCATCAGCCCCCGCATCAGCTGCAGCACCCGCTGCTCCAGTTCGAAGCTGCGGCGGCAGGGTCCCGCCAGCCGCCGGTGGGCCAGGGACAGGCCCCAGACGCACTGGATGGAGTAGACGCAGTCCCGCACCCAGGCGTCGCCGTAGTTGCCGTGCACGGTGCTGGCGGTGCTGGCGGGCAGCAGACCGGTGATCGGATGCTGGCGCCGCAGGACGACGTGCTCGATGCCGCGGTCGAGCCGTTCGAGGAGCTCCCGCGCCTCCGCCGCGTCGGTGGGAGGGGCGGGCGGATCGCTCACGCCCCTGTCGCCATTGCTCGCCGTGCTCATGATGGTCGCGTCAGGACGGGGCGTGCCGGTGGCGGCGGCCGTGGAACCAGGCCATAGATTCTCCCCGCCGTCGTTGCTTCCCATGGCAGCCCTCGCGACCACGCCGGTCCGTGCCCGCGTCCTGGGCATCCCTGTGAATGTAAGCAACGACGTCTTCCGGGACGCCGTGGACCTGCACGCGGCCGGCGGCGGCCAGATCGTCACCCTCAATGCGGAGATGACCATGGCGGCCCGGGCGGACCCCGCCCTGGGGGCGGCGATCGAGGCGGCCCGGATGGTGATCCCCGATGGGGCCGGTGTGGTGTGGGCCCTGGGGCGCCAGTCGCACCGGGTGCGCCGCGCCCCGGGCATCGAGCTGGCCCGCCGCCTGCTCGACCATGCGGCCACCCATGGCTGGCGTGTGGCGCTGGTGGGGGCGAGTCCGGCGGTGATGGATCAGCTGCGCGACCGCCTGCTCCACGACCTTCCCGGGCTGAAGCTCGTCTTCAGCGTCCACGGCTACCAGAGCGCGGAGGCCTGGCCAGGGCTGGAGCGCCAGCTGCTGCAGTGCCGTCCCGATCTGGTGCTGGTGGCCCTGGGGGTGCCGCGCCAGGAGACCTGGATCCAGGCGATGCCCGAACCCCGCAGCGGCCTCTGGATGGGGGTGGGCGGCAGCTTCGACATCTGGGCCGGCACCAAAAAGCGGGCCCCCACCTGGATGGGGGCCCTGCATATCGAGTGGCTGTACCGCCTGATCAAGGAACCCAGCCGCTGGCGGCGGATGCTCTCACTGCCGGCCTTCGCCTGGGCGGTTCTGCGCGAGCGCCGCTGAACGGCTGGGTTGCAGGAACGCCGCTGATCAGCGGAAGCCGACCGAGGCCTGCCAGACGAAGGCCAGCAGCAGGAAGAACAGGGGAATGATCGGCAGGATGTCCACCAGGGGGCCGAAGGCCTGGTAGGCCTCGGGCAGCTGGGCGAGGGTGTGGGGGGCGGAGCCGGCCAGCAGGGAGAGAGCCATGCCTGGAGGAAAAACCATTGCTATGGCCGGAACCTACCACGTGTGAGCGGCCGGGGAGCCGGGCTCCCAGGGAGCGAAATCCTCTGCAAAACAGCCTTCGCTGATCGCCCGCGCCATGGCCGACGTGAAACGCAGCAGGGTGGTGAGGTTGTGCAGGCTCAGCAGGGTGCGGCCCAGCAGTTCGTCGCTGCGGAACAGGTGGTGCAGGTAGCTGCGGCTGTGGTGCCGGCAGGCCAGACAGCCGCAGCTGGGATCCAGCGGGCCGTGGTCGTGGCGGAAGCGGGCATTGCGCAGGTTCCAGCGCTCGCCCCCCACCAGGGCGGTGCCGTGCCGGCCCAGCCGGGTGGGCAGCACGCAGTCGAACAGGTCGAAGCCGTTGGCGACCGCGATCGCCATCTCCCGCAGGCTGCCCACCCCCATCAGGTAGTGGGGACGCTCCTGCGGCAGCAGGGGACCCACCTGGCGCACCACCCGGTGCATCTCCTCGGCGGGTTCGCCCACGCTCACCCCCCCCACGGCGATGCCGGGCAGGTCCATCGACGCCACCAGCCGCGCCGAGGCCTCGCGGAGATGGGGGAAGCAGCCCCCCTGCACGATCCCGAACAGGGCCTGGTCGCCGCCGCCGTGGCAGGCGACGCAGCGCTCCAGCCAGCGGTGGGTGCGCCGGCAGGCCTCGGCCACCGCCGCCTCCGTGGCGGGGTAGGGCGGGCACTGGTCGAAGGCCATCGCCACATCGGCCCCCAGGGCCCGCTGGATGGCCATCGAGCGCTCCGGGGTCAGGTCGATCCTTGAGCCGTCCCGGGGAGAGCGGAACACCACGCCGTCGTCGTCGATCCGGTTGATGGCATCAAGGCTGAACACCTGGAAGCCGCCCGAGTCGGTCAGCAGGGGGCCCTCCCAGCCCATGAAGCGGTGCAGCCCACCGGCCTCCGCCACCACCGTTTCTCCCGGCTGCAGATGCAGGTGGAAGGTGTTGGCCAGCACCATCTCGGCCCCGGTCTCCCCCAGCTGGGGCGTGCTGACCCCCTTGACGGTGGCGGCGGTGCCCACCGGCATGAACCGGGGGGTGTGGACGGTGCCGTGGGGGGTGGTGAAGCAGCCGCAGCGGGCCCGGGTGCGCGGGCAGCGGGCGGTGATCGTGAAGTCGAAGGCGATGAGGCCGCGGCGGCTCAGCGCAGACGCTAGGCGCCGCTGCTGCGACGCTGGCCGGGGTTCACGCCGCCACCCCCACCGCCGCCGCCCTGCCCATGCCCCGCCTCAGCGCTCCACCGTGGCTGCGGGATCTGGCCGGGGCCTGGATCTTCTATTCGGTGCTGCCGGCCTGGCCGGCGCCGGCGCCCCGGTTCGAGCGGATCGCCCGCTTCGCCCCCTGGATCGGCGCCGTGCTCGGTGCGCTCCAGGGCCTGCTCTGGTGGGGCCTTCAGGGGCGGGTGCCCCTGCTGGCCCAGGTCGTGCTGGTGCTGGCGCTCGGTCTGTGGCTGAGCGGTGGCCTGCACATGGACGGCGTGATGGACAGCGCCGATGGTCTGGCGGCGGGGGACCGCTGCCTGGAGGCGATGGCCGACAGCCGGGTGGGGGCGAGCGGCGTGCAGGCCCTGGTGCTGGTGCTGCTGCTGCGGGCCGGGGCCCTGGCGATGCTGGGGCCGGCGGCGCCGATGGCGCTGGTGTGGGCCGCGGTCGGCGGGCGGGTGGCGCGCCTGCCCGCGATGGCCTGGTTCCCCTACCG
>NZ_JAGQBM010000029.1:0-32708 GCF_024345635.1 Cyanobium sp. Lug-B | reverse complement strand
GGTTGCAGCCGGCGGCCAGGAGGGTACCGGCGGCGGCGGCCCCGCCCAGCAGGCCCAGCGCCTGGCGCCGGCTGGCCCCTGCCGTCGTGGCCATCAGCTGCGGAACAACCGGGAATACAGCTCACCATGACCCAGCTGGGCCAGGCCCGCCCCCACCCCCCCGTTCCAGAGGGCTTCGGGATCGGCCGCCACCAGCTCCGCCGCCCGGGCGGCGACGGCGGGCGCCAGGGCCAGCTGCAGCCGCTGGGCCTCGGTGGGCCCCAGGGGCACCAGCCGCACGGCGGCGCTGAGCTGGGTGGCGATCCAGCCGTAGAGGTAGGCCTCGACCAGCTCCTGGGGCGCGATGGCCAGGGCCACACCGGCCCAGGCCCAGGCGGCCGGCCAGGCGAGCCGAGCTCGCTGCTCCCCGGGCAGGGGCAGGTCCAGGTCGGCCAGCAGCTGCAGCAGGGAGCGGCCCATCTGGCGCTGCTGGGCCCGCACCTCGGCCGCCTCCCGCTGGGCCAGCAGCCAGCCGTCCAGGTCCAGCACTTCCCCACGGGCCGGCCCGTCCGGGGACCCACGCCAGCGGGTGAGCGCCTGCATCAGTCGGCCCAGGCTGGCGGCCTCGATCGCCAGCGCCCCCCGGGCCAGCTCCGCCTCCAGCCAGTGGGCCACCGCCTCGGCGTCGCCCAGCTCGCCGGCCTGCACGAGCACCTCCAGGCCCTCGGAGTAGCTGAAGGCCCCCACCGGCAGGGCGGGACTGACGAGTTGGAACAGCCGCAGCCGGGTGAGGCTCATGGGTGGGCATGGTCCTGGTGACCATGATCCTGATGGCCATGGGGGTGGTGGTGGCCGTGGCCGGAGGGGGTGTAGGCCCCGGGCTCGGGCTGAAAGGGCCCCATCGTCCGCTCCACGCTCAGACCGCGGTGCCGCAGCAGATCCTCGAGCACGCTGTCGACCCCCAGGCGCAGCGCGTCGCGGTGCAGTTCCATGGCCACGTGGCGGTTGCCCAGGTGATAGGCCGCCTGCAGCAGGGCCAGGGGGTCGGCGGCACGCACCACCATCAGCGGCTCATCGGCGGCCTCCACCACCACCAGGGGTCCACCGGCCTCCGGTGCCAGCCGGTCGCCGGGTTCCAGGGCCCCGCCGCGGGGCAGCTGCAGCAGCAGGTCCCGTCCACAGGCGCTGCGGCGGTGGCCCCGCAGGCTGGTGCGCTCGTCGGCCCGGAGCGGCAACCGCAACCTCGCCTCCGGCTCCGCCGCCGTTTCCGGACCTGGCGCCTCGCCCTGGCGCAGGTGCCGCACCAGCACCAGGGGCCCGGCGGCGTCGGGAAGCGTCACATCAGCCGTGGCGTCGGACACCGTGCCGTCGGAAACCGTGGGGCCGGGCATGGAGCAGGCCAGGGGTGAGGGATCGTCCACCCTGGCCAGCCGCCGGCCGGCGGCCGTGTGTCGGGCGCTACCGAATCCCGCCCCCTGGGGACCCAGCATCGGCGCCATGCAGCTCACCGCCCCTGCCCCCTGGCGAGCCCAGGCCCGGCTTCGTTTCGAGACCGGCACCGGCGTGGACGGCGCCACCCGGCACCAGGGCGGGGCGACGGCGCCGCTGAAGATCCAGCGGGCCTTCGCCGCCGCCGATGGCCGCTGCGAACTGCCCTTGCTGCACACCGGCGGGGGCCTGGTGGGCGGCGATGAGCTGGCCATCGAGGCCGAACTCGGCGCCGGCAGCCGCGCCCTGATCACCAGCGTGGCGGCCCAGAAGGTCTACGGAACCGTGGGCCGCTCCCGGCGGGTCCCCGCCGGCAGCTGGACCCACCAGAGCCTCGACTTCCGCCTCGCCGCCGGGGCCGACCTGGAGTGGCTGCCCCAGGAGCTGGTGGTCTTCCGGGACGGCCTGTTCCAGCAGACCTGTCGGGTGGAGCTGGCCGAAGGGGCGAGCTGGCTGGGGGCGGAGGTGGTGCGGCTGGGGCGCAGCGCCGACGGCGAGACGCTCGGATCCGGCCGCTGGCGCTCCCTGCTGGAGATCCGGCGGGAGGGGCAGTGGGAACTGGTGGACCGGCTGGAGCTGGGCGGCGCCAGCCTGGAGAGCCCCCACGGCCTGGGGGGCCAGCCAGTGTTCGCCAGCCTGGTGTGGGCCGCCCCCGGGCCGGTGGCCGAGCCCCTGCTGGAGGCCTGCCGCGCCGAGCGCCACGGGCTGGAGGGGTCGATGGCCTGCGGCCGGCTGGAGCGGGGCCTGGTGGCCCGCTACCGGGGGCGCTCCACCCAGGCGGCCCGCTTCTGGTTCACGCGCATCTGGACCCGGATCCGGGCCGAGCGGGGGCTGGCGGCTCCGGTGCTGCCCCGGGTCTGGCCGTTCCAGGAGCAGCCCCTGAACCAGGACCCGCTGCCGGTGACCACGGCCCGCAGCTGGTGATCCCCGGCCAGGCGCAACAACGGGCCTAGGTTCGCCCCAGGCGCCGTCCCCCCGATGCATCGCTTCCAGCTCTCCCTGCAGGCCCTGGGCCAGGCGCGCCACCTGATCGCCGTGGGCCGCAGCCAGGGGGATCTCGCCCGGATCGCCGATCTGGTCGACAGCTTCCTGGACACCCCCCAGATGGCCGCCTGCATCGCCCGCTTCCGGGCCCTGCCGGGCGGGGCGGCGATGATGGACGAGCGCTACCCGCCCCTGCAGCCGGATCTGGAGCGGCTCGAGGCGCTGCCGGAGGGGAGCCTGGGCCGCACCTACGCCGCCCTGATCCGCCGCTTCAACTACGACCCTGAATTCTTCCGCCCCCGTCCCGTCGACACGGAGGGCCGCTGGCTCACCCAGCGGATCGCCACCACCCACGACATCCACCATGTGGTCAGCGGTTTCGGCACGACGCCGGTGGGGGAGAACGGCGTGCTGGCCATCACCGCCGTGCAGATCGGCTTCCCCGCCTATGTGAGCCTCACCCACGCCGCCCAGATCGCCGGGTTCCGCTTCAGGCTGGACGGCTACGAAAGCCTCAGCCGCTCCATCAGCCATGGCACCACAATCGGCTTCACCGCCCATCCCTTCGCCACGGCGCGCTGGGAGGAGGGCTGGGAGCTGCCGGTGGCGGAGTGGCGCCAGCGGCTGGGGGTGACCCTGCCGGCGGATGGGGAGTCCTATGGGATCCACCAACCCTGACCGGCCGTCCTGGGAGTGTGGTGGCCCCCGTCACCTGGGCCCCCTGAGCTTCCCCGTCCGCCCATGAGCAGCGATCTGCCCTTCGGGATCCAGGCGCTGGTGGCGTTCCTGGCGGCGATCGCCGCCGGCGGGATCAACGCCCTGGCCGGCGGCGGGTCGTTGATCAGCTTTCCCGCCCTCACGGCCATCGGCCTGCCGGCGGTGATGGCCAACATCACCAACACCGTGGCCCTGGCCCCCGGCTACCTGGGCGCCACCGTGGCCCAGCGCCAGGACCTGCAGGGCCAGCAGCGACGCCTCTGGCTGCTGCTGCCGGCGGGTGCCGCCGGCGGCCTGGTGGGCGGCCTGCTGCTGCTGCACACCGGCGAGCGCCTGTTCACCCAGCTGGTGCCGTTCCTGATCCTGTTCGCCTCGGGGCTGCTGGCGGTGCAGGAACCCGTGCGCCGCTGGGTGCAGCGCCGCTCCGAGCGCCACGGCCGCCGCCCCTCGGAACTCTGGGCCGTGCCGCCGGTGTTCCTGGCGGCCATCTACGGGGGCTTCTTCGGCGGCGGCCTGAGCGTGATCGTGCTGGCGGTGCTGGCCCTCAGTCTCGATGACACCCTCACCCGCCTCAACGGCCTCAAGCAGGCGGTGGCGTTCGCCACCAACCTCACCGCCGCCGCCTTCTTCCTCTTCTCCGGCCAGGTGGCCTGGGCCCTGGCGGCGGTGATGGCCATCGGCGCCATCCTCGGCGGAGCGCTGGGCGGCCGGCTGGCCGGCCGGATTCAGCCAGCCACTCTCCGCACCCTCGTGGTCGTGGTGGGCGTGCTCGTGGCGCTGCTGTACTTCCTCAAGACCTGAGCCGAGGCCCCCTGATGGACCAGCCGGACAACGCCCCTAGGCTTGGGCCCTAACCCACCGCTGGGCCATGCCGCTGCTGCTGATCCTGGTGGCGGTCGCCGCCGTCGGGTTGATCCTGATCTACAACCGCCTGGCCCAGCTGCAGGTGCTGGCGGATAACGCCTGGGCCGACATCGACGTGCAGCTCAAGCGGCGCCACGACCTGATCCCCAACCTGGTGGAGACGGTGCGGGGTTACGCCAGCCACGAAAAGGAAAGCTTCCGGACCGTGATCGAAGCCCGTAACGCTGCCGTGGCGGCCCGGGGGCCCCGGGAGCAGCAGCAGGCGGAGCAGGCCCTGGGGGCATCGCTCGGCCAGCTGTTCGCCCTGGCGGAGGCCTACCCGGCCCTGCGGGCGGTGGAGAGCTTCCAGACCCTGCAGACCAACCTCAGCCAGATCGAAGAAACCCTCCAGAGCGCCCGTCGCTACTACAACGCCGTGGTGCGGGACCTGAACACGGCGATCGTGCAGTTCCCCTCCAACCTGGTGGCCGGTGGCTTCGCGATCCGCCCGCGCACCTATTTCGAGCTGGAGAACCCGGCCGAAGCGGCGGTTCCCGCCGTCCGCTTCGATGGCTGAGGGCCCTCCGGCCACCCGGAGACTGTGGCGGCGCTGGCGCTGGGGGCTGGGTGGGCTGCTCGGCCTGACCCTGACCCTGCTGCTCCTGGCCCCCTGGGGGGCCGGCGCCGCCCTCAGTGCCGGTGAGCGCCAGCTCACGCTCACCGATTTCCAGATGCAGGCGGTGGTGGAGACCACCGGTGCCGTGCAGGTGAGCGAAACCCTCACCGCCCGCTTCGATGGCTCCTGGAACGGCCTGGTGCGCCAGATCCCCCTGCTGGCCCGGCGGCCCGGTGGGCTCGAACCCCTCGGGCTGCGGGTGCTGGCGATCACCGACCCCGAGGGCCGGCCCTTCCGCTACGAGAGCAGCCACCCCGGTGCCGACCTGAAACTGAAGATCTGGATCCCCGGCGCCGAGAACACCAGCCGCACGGCCGTGATCACCTACCGGCTGAAGCGCGGTCTGCGCTTCTACCCGGACCACGACGAATTCAACTGGAACGTGACCGGCAACGCCTGGGAGGTGCCGATCGAGCGGGCCTCGGCCCGGGTGCAGCTGCCGCCGGGTGTGTCCGGACTCCACGCTTCGGTCTACACCGGGCCCCGCGGCGCCCGTGACCGGAACGCCACCATGACGGTCGGTGCCGACACGGTGTCCAGCACCACCACCCGGCGGCTGGAGCCCGGCGAGGGCTTCACCCTGGCGGTGGGCTTCGCCAAGGGGCTGGTGCCGCCGCCCTCGGCCCTGGCCCAGCTGATCGACTGGTGGCAGGGTCGGCTGGCCCTGCTGCTGCCCCTGCTGTGCGCCGGCGTGCTGGGCCCGCTCTGGTGGCGGATCGGACGGGATCCGGCGGTGGGCGCGGTGCCGGTGGCCTACGAACCCCCTGAGGGGCTGCCGCCGGCGGTGCTGGGCAGCCTGGTGGCGGAGCAGGTGAGCGGAACCGCCCTTTCGGCCACCCTGGTGGCGCTGGCGGTGAAGGGCCAGCTGCGCATCGAGCAGGACCAGCGGAAGCTGCTGTTCCTGACTCTGGGCAAGCGCTACGTGTTCACCCTGCTGGGCGAGCCGGGTCAGAGGTCGGCGCTGCTGCCCCATGAGGCCTACCTCCTCGACACCCTGTTCCCCTCAGGCACGGCAGGGGACACGGTCAGCACCGATCAGCTTCGCGACCACTACTACGTCCATGTGCCCGGCTTCGAGCGGCTGGTGAAGCAGGCGGTGCTGGCGGAGCGGTTCTTCCGGCGCTGGCCCGGCACCGTGCGGGCCCTCACCTTCTTCGGTGGCCTGGGACTGGCCGGTGCGGCGGTGGCGCTGGCCCTGGTGCTGCTGCCCCACGACATCGTGCTGCTGCAGGGGGAGGCGCACCCGTGGCTGACCTTCGGCTCCCTGGCGCTGACGGTGGTGCTGGTGGGCGTGTTCGCCTGGATCATGCCCAGCCGCACCACCCGCGGCACGGCGGTGCTGCGCCAGACCCTCGGCTTCCAGGAGTTCCTGCGCCGGGTGGAGGCGCCGCGGCTGGAGCGGGTGGTGCTGACGCCGGAGCTGTTCGAGCGCTTCCTGCCCTACGCGATGGTGGCGGGCCTGACCCGGCAGTGGACAGCCGCGTTCCAGGGGATCCTCGAAGTGGCCCCCAGCTGGTACGTCGGCAGCGGTGACTTCGATCTGACGGATTTCGGCACCAGCCTGGAGGACTGCTTCAGCACCACCAGCGGCGCCATGCAGTCGTCACCGAGCAGCTCCAGCAGCTCCAGCGGCAGCTCCGGCGGGGGCAGCTCCGGTGGCGGCGATGGCGGTGGCGGCGGCGGCGGCTTCTGACCAACGGGAAAGGGGCCACCGCCAGGCCTAGCTTTCCCCGAGTTGCCGGCGTTGCCGTGGCCCCAAGCGTCCTGCGCCGCCCCGGGGCGGCCGCCCTGGTTCTGGGTCTGGCGCTCCAGCTCCCGGGGGCCGCCCGCAGCGCCGAGGCGCCATCGGGCCCGCCGCCGCCGCCGCGCCAGGTGACGGCGGAAAGCCTGGCGGCGGCCCTGCCCCGGCTCGATGCCCTGGCCACGGAGATGCAGCGCAGCACCGGTGTCCCGGGCCTGGCGATCGTGGTGGTGCATGCCGACCGGGTGGTGTTCCTCAAGGGCTACGGCCTGCGGCGGGTGGGCGAGCCCGGCGCGGTGGATGCCGACACCGTCTTCCAGCTGGCGTCGCTCTCGAAGCCGATCGCCTCCACGGTGGTGGCCGGCCTGGTGGGCGACGGGCGCGTGGGCTGGGACGACCCGGTGCTGCGCACCCTGCCGGTGGCCCGGATCGGGCCGCCGGCCATCGCCCCCTTGGTGACCATCCGCGACCTGCTGTCCCACCGCAGCGGCCTGCCCGACCACGCCGGTGATCACCTCGAGGACCTGGGCTTCGATCGGGCCACGATCCTGGAGCGGCTGCGGCTGCTGCCCACCGGCAACCGCTTCCGTGCCGACTACGCCTACACCAACTTCGGCTTCACCGCCGGCGCCGTGGCCGCCGCCAACGCCGTCGGCCGGCCCTGGGAGCAGCTCTCCAGCGAACGGCTCTACGGGCCCCTGGGCATGAGCCGCACCAGCTCCCGCCACACCGACTTCGCGGCCGCCGCCAACCGCGCCTCCCTGCACGTGCCGGAGGGGGGGCGCTGGGTGGCCCGCTACCAGCGGGATGCCGATGCCCAGGCCCCCGCCGGCGGGGTGAGCTCCAGCGTGCGGGACCTGGGCCAGTGGCTGCGGCTGCAGCTGGCCGGCGGCCGCCTCGATGGCCGTGCGGTGGTGGACGGCGCCGCCCTGGCCGAGACCCACCGGCCCCAGATCGTCAGCCAGCCGCCCCGCGATCCGGCCACCGACCGGGCCGGCTTCTACGGGCTGGGATGGAACGTGAGCTACACCGACCGGGGCACGGTGCAGCTGGGCCATTCGGGCGCCTTCGACCTCGGCGCCGCCACGGCCGTCTACCTGCTGCCGGCGGAATCCCTCGGCATCATCGTGCTCTCCAACAGCCAGCCCCTGGGGGTGCCGGAGGCCCTCAGCCTCAGCTTCCTCGACCTGGCCACCACCGGAACGGTGAAGCGTGACTACCTCGCCGCCCTGCGCCCCCTGTTCCGGGGCATGGAGCAGCAGGACTACCCCGCCGTGGTCACCCCGGCCCGGCCCCTGCCCGCCCGTCCCGCCGACGCCTACACCGGCAGCTACGCCAATGCCTACGTGGGCGCGGTCGCGGTGGTGCGCCGCGGCGATGGCCTCGAGCTGCAGCTAGGGCCCCGCCTCACGCCGTTCCCCCTCACCCCGGTGAGCGGCGACACCTTCCGCTACCAGCCCGCCGGCGAGAACGCCTACGGCCCCAGCGCCGTCAGCTTCACGGTGGGTGCCGACGGCCGGGCCACGGCGGTGCGGATCGACAACCTCAACCTCAACGGCCAGGGGGTGCTCCAGCGGCGCTGATCGGGGCAGCGAACGTTCCTTCTGAACCTGACCCGGTGCCGGAGCGCTGCGAGAGTGGGGCCGGCCAGCGCAGCCTGCATGAACCTCACCCCCCAGGAGAAAGACAAGCTGTTGATCGTCACCGCCGCCCTGCTGGCGGAACGGCGACTCGGCCGGGGCCTGAAGCTCAACCATCCCGAGGCGGTGGCCTGGCTCAGCTTCCAGGTGATCGAAGGGGCCCGCGACGGCCGCAGTGTGGCGGAGCTGATGCGGGAGGGCACCACCTGGCTGAGCCGGGATCAGGTGATGGAGGGGGTACCCGAGCTGATTCCCGAGGTGCAGATCGAGGCGATGTTCCCCGATGGCACCAAGCTCGTCACCCTCCACGAACCGATCCGCTGACCCCCCACCCCGCCATGCCCACCCTGATCCCCGGCGAACTGATCCCCGAGCCCGGCACGATCGAGCTCAATGTCGGCCGCCCGGTCACCACCCTGTCGGTGGCGAACCGGGGCGACCGGCCCGTGCAGGTGGGTTCCCACTTCCACTTCTATGAAGCCAACGGCGCCCTTGAGTTCGACCGCGAGGCGGCCCGCGGCCTGCGGCTCGACATCCCCGCCGGCACCGCCATCCGCTTCGAGCCCGGCGACCAGCGGGACGTGCATCTGGTGCCCTACGTCGGCGACCGCCGCGTGTTCGGCTTCAACGGTCTGGTGAACGGCCCCCTCGACTAGGCCGCCCCACCCCGCCCCGACCCGCCCGGCTCCCTTTCCCCATCGCCCCCATCCCGCATCCCCGGCCATGGCCTACCGCATCGACCGCCGTGCCTACGCCGAGACCTACGGCCCCACCACCGGCGACCGGCTGCGGCTGGCCGACACCGAGCTGATGCTGGAGGTGGAGAGCGACTGCACCACCTACGGCGATGAGGTGAAGTTCGGCGGCGGCAAGGTGATCCGCGACGGCATGGGCCAGGCCCAGACCCCCCGCTCCGAGGGGGCCGTCGACACGGTGATCACCAATGCCCTGATCCTCGACTGGTGGGGCATCGTCAAGGCCGACATCGGCCTGAAGGACGGCCGCATCTGCGCCATCGGCAAGGCGGGCAACCCCGACATCACCGATGGGGTGACGATCGTGGTGGGCCCCGGCACCGAGGCCATCGCCGGGGAGGGGCACATCGTCACCGCCGGGGCGATCGACACCCACATCCACTTCATCTGCCCCCAGCAGATCGAAACCGCCCTCGCCTCCGGCGTCACCACCCTGCTGGGCGGCGGCACCGGCCCGGCCACCGGCACCAACGCCACCACCTGCACCCCCGGCGCCTTCCACCTGGCCCGCATGCTCCAGGCCGCCGAGGGGCTGCCGATCAACCTGGGCTTCTACGGCAAGGGCAACGCCAGCACCCCGACGGCGATCGAGGAGCAGATCCGCGCCGGTGCCTGTGGGCTGAAGCTGCACGAGGACTGGGGCACCACCCCGGCGGCGATCGACTGCTGCCTGACGGTGGCCGACAAGTACGACGTGCAGGTCTGCATCCACTCCGACACCCTCAACGAGGCCGGCTTCGTGGAGGACACGATCCGGGCCATCGGCGGCCGCACCATCCACACGTTCCACACCGAGGGGGCCGGCGGCGGCCACGCCCCCGACATCATCCGGATCTGCGGCGAGGCCAACGTGCTGCCCAGCTCCACCAACCCCACCAAGCCCTACACCGTCAACACCCTCGAGGAGCACCTCGACATGCTGATGGTGTGCCACCACCTCGACCCCCGCATCCCCGAGGACGTGGCCTTCGCCGAATCGCGCATCCGCCGCGAGACGATCGCCGCCGAGGACATCCTCCACGACCTGGGGGCCTTCAGCATCATCGCCAGCGATTCCCAGGCCATGGGCCGCGTCGGTGAGGTGATCACCCGCACCTTCCAGACAGCCCACAAGATGAAGGTGCAGCGCGGCTTTCTCCCCGAGGACGCCACCGGTCCTGGTGGCGGCCGCAACGACAACACCCGCCTGAAGCGCTACATCGCCAAGCTCACGATCAATCCCGCCATCGCCCATGGCCTCGACAGCCAGATCGGCTCGGTGGAGGTGGGCAAGCTGGCCGACCTGGTGCTGTGGAAGCCGGGCTTCTTCGGCGTCAAGCCGGAGCTGGTGATCAAGGGGGGCTCGATCGTCTGGGCCCAGATGGGGGATGCCAACGCCTCGATCCCCACCCCGGGCCCCGTCCACGGCCGGCCGATGTTCGCCGCCTACGGCGGATCCCTGGCGGCCAGCTGCCTCAACTTCGTCAGCCAGGCCTGCCTTGAGGACGACCTGCCCAGCCGCCTCGGCCTGAAGCGACCCTGCGTGCCGGTGGTCCAGACCCGGGGCATCGGCAAGGCCCAGATGCGCAACAACACCGCCCTGCCCAAGGTGGAGGTGGACCCCCAGACCTACGAGGTCTTCGCCGACGGGGAGCTGCTCACCTGCGAGCCGGCGGAGGTGCTGCCGATGGCGCAGCGCTACTTCCTGCTGTAACGGCTGCTCTGTGGACCGGTGAGGGAGGGGGCCGGGGGTCAGAGGGCCACCCGCTCCCGCTCCTCCTGAACGGCCCATTCCTCCTGGTTGGGATCGCGGCGTGTGCCGCGCCGCTCCACCGAAAGCACAGGCACCTCCTGGAGGGGGGTGGCGAAGGCGACGCCGAAGCTGAGGGCGAAATGGGCCCTGGTGAGCCAGCGCAGCCGGGCCCGCAGGCGCAGCTGGCCGAAGCCGGGATGGGAACGCACATCCAGCAGGAGCCACTGCCCCAGCTCCAGGGCCTGGTCCTCATTGGCGATCAGGCACATCCCGCCCTCGGCCACGTCGGCGATGTCGGCGAGGAACCAGCGTCCGCAGGGCTGGCCCTCGCCGTCGAGGCGCCGCACGGCGATGGTGCGGCAACTCTCGATGGAATGGCGGGCAAAGAGGCGCTTCTCCCGGCGGGTTCCGCCCTGCTCCTTTTGGCGCAGCTGGACGCCCGGGGCCCGCGGAGCCGAGGAAGGCTGGGATCCGCTCTGGCTCATCAGCATGGCCCTTACCCCCTGCCGTTCTGTTCATCCTCAACCCTGCCGATCCCGCAGGGACCAACGCTTATCAAAGCGCTATTCGTCGGCGCCGCCCGTCGGGGTGCCTTGCCGGCACCCGTCGGAGGCCGGCAAGGCACCCTGGGTTTCGTAGCAACGGCAACGGGTGGCCACCCCGGCGGCACTGCAGGATCCAACCGCGCGGACGGGTGTGGAATGTTCAGTCAGTACAAACCGAACCAGGGGTACGACGAGTACTTCACCTCCACCGACCAGCCGAGGGCAACCCTGACCCCCCTGCTGTCCTCCCTGGGCCAGATGGGTCTGGACCAGCTGAACCGCAACCACGCCGCCGCCGGCATGCTGCTCAAGCGGCTCGGCGCCACCTTCCGGCTCAACGATTCCGACAGCAAGGGCGTCGAGCGGATCCTCCCCTTCGATCCCCTCCCCCGCCTGATCGGCGCCCGGGACTGGGAGCGGCTGGAGCGGGGCCTGTTCCAGCGGCTGGAGGCGATCGACCGCTTCCTGGCCGACGTCTACGGCGACCAGAAGATCCTCGCCGACGGGGTGGTGCCCAGGGCCGACGTCGAAAGCTCCCAGGGCTGGCGTCCCCAGATGCAGGGTTTCCAACCGCCCCTCGGCCGCTGGTGCCACATCTCCGGCCTCGATCTGGTGCGCGACGGCGACGGCACCTGGCGGGTGCTGGAGGACAACCTGCGCTGTCCCTCGGGGGTGGCCTACTTCCTCGAGAACCGGCGCGTCATGAAGCGCATGTTCCCGAGCCTGTTCGCCGGCCGCACCGTGCAGCCCATCGACGACTACCCCTCCCACCTGCTGCAGACCCTGCGGGAGCTGGCCCCCTGGACCGACACCCCCAAGGTGGTGCTGCTCACCCCCGGGGTGTTCAACAGCGCCTACTTCGAGCACAGCTACCTGGCCCAGCAGATGGGCATCCAGCTGGTAGAGGGGCGCGATCTGGTGTGTGAGGGGGATCGGGTCTGGATGCGCAGCACCGCCGGCCTGGAGGCGGTCGACGTGATCTACCGCCGCATCGATGACGATTTCCTCGACCCGGCCGTGTTCCGCAGCGATTCGCTCCTCGGCGTCAGGGGGCTGATGGGCGCCTATGCGGCGGGTCGGGTGGCGATCGCCAATGCCCCCGGCACCGGCGTCGCCGATGACAAGCTGATCTACGCCTACGTGGGCGAGATGATCCGCTACTACTTGGGCGAGGAGCCCATCATCGAGAACGTCCCCACCTACATCTGCTCCCGCCCCGACGACCAGGCCTACGTGCTGGCCCATCTCGGCGAGCTGGTGGTGAAGGCGGTGGCAGAGGCCGGCGGCTACGGGATGCTGATCGGCCCCCATGCCACCCAGGCGGAGATCGAGGAGTTCGCCGTCAAGATCCAGGCCAACCCCCGCAACTACATCGCCCAGCCGACCCTGGAGCTCTCCACCGTGCCCTCCCTGAGCGAAGGGGAGCTCTACCCCTGCCACGTGGATCTGCGGCCCTACGTGCTGCGCGGCAAGGACGCCTGGGTGAGCCCCGGCGGCCTCACCCGGGTGGCGCTGCGGCGCGGGTCCCTGGTGGTCAACTCCTCCCAGGGCGGCGGCTGCAAGGACACCTGGATCGTGGATGAAGCCCCATGCTGAGCCGCGTCGCCGACTCCCTTTACTGGATCAACCGCAACGTCGAGCGGGCCGAGAACATCTCCCGGTTCGTGGAGGTGAGCGAGGCCATGGCCCTCGACTGTCCCCCCGGCAGCGCCGAGCCCTGGCTGCCCCTGATCGATGCCAGCGGCGACCGCAAGCTCTTCGATGAGCTCTGCCCGGTGGTCACCCCCGAGGCGGTGATCCATTTCCTGGTGCGGGAGGCTGAGAACCCCAGCAGTGTTCTCAACTGCATCGGCAACGCCCGGGAGAACGCCCGCCAGATCCGTGAGGTGATGACCACGGAGATGTGGGAGCAGATCAACGACATCTACTGGACGCTGCAGGAGGACGCCTTCTGGCAGCAGCCGCCCCAGGAGCAGCTGCGGGAGATCCGCCGCGCCTGCCAGCTCTTCTACGGCATCACCGACGCCACCCTTAGCCGCGACCTCTCCTGGCAGTTCAGCCGGCTGGGGCGGCTGCTCGAGCGGGCCGACAAGACCACCCGGATCCTCGACGTCAAATACTTCCTGCTGCTGCCGTCCCCCGAGGAGGTGGGCGGGGTGCTCGACGAGCTGCAGTGGATCTCCCTGCTGCGCTCGGCCGGGGCTTACCAGATGTTCCGCCAGTCCAGCCAGCAGGCGATCGAACCCAAGGCCGTGGCGGCGTTCCTGCTGCTGGATCCGATCTTCCCCCGCTCGGTGCGCTACTGCCTGGAGCGGATCAACGAGACACTGCGGATCATCCGCGGCAGCTCCGTTCCCCGCCCCGCTGACGATCTGGAGTGCCTGATCGGGCTCACCCTGGCCCACTGGAGCTTCACCAGGATCGACGAACTGGTGGCCACCGGGCTCCATGAAGCCATCGACAACTTCCAGTCCGATCTCAATCGCCTGCACGAGCTGATCGAAGCGCGCTACTTCATCGCCCCTGCCGGCACCACCGCCAGTCAGGAGGCGGCATGCGAGCCCGCATAACCCACACCTTCGACTACCGCTACAGCGCTCCGGTCTTCCTGGGTCCGCACCGGTTCTGCCTGAAACCCCGCGGCCACGGCTTCCAGCGCCTGCTGCACTTCCATCTGGCGGTCACGCCGGAGCCCTCCCGCTTCTATCCCCTGCTGGCCGCCAGCGGTGATGAGATCCTGCGGGCCCGCTTCACGGGCAGCACCGAGCACTTCCGGGTGCAGGCGATCAGCGATGTGGAGACCCAGCAGCCTCCGGCCCTGGCCAGCTGCCTGGAGGACCAGGAGCCGCTGCTGCCCTATCCGGTGGGCCACCTCAACGGCGATCTGCTGGGCTCCCTGGAGGGCTGGCTGCCCAACGGCCAGCACGATCCCGCCGCGGTGGACCTGGCCCAGGAGGCGCTGATGGGCAGCGACCAGCGGGGGCTGATGTTCCTGGAGCAGCTGGTGGAGATCATCAAGGACCGGGTCAAGTACACCCAGCGGCACGTGGGGCCGGCCTGGCCGGCGGGGCGCACCCTCAAGGAACGGGTCGGTTCCTGCCGCGACCTGGCGATGCTGATGGTCGAGACCTGCCGCTGTGTCGGCCTGCCGTCCCGGTTCGTGAGCGGCTATCACCTGGTGGAACCGCAGCCGAAGCAGTACGACCTGCACGCCTGGGCGGAGGTCTACCTGCCCGGGGCGGGCTGGCGGGGGTTCGACCCCAGCGGCATGGGCAGCGTCGACGACCGCTACATCACCCTGGCCACCTCCTCCAAGCCCACGCTCACCGCGGCGGTGAACGGCAGCTTCTCGGGCCCCACGGGGGTGGACAGCGAGCTGGAATGGAGGATCGAGGCGGAGCTGCTGGAGCCCACCCCCATGGGCTCCGCCTGGCACGAGGTGCTGCACGGCTGAAGCGAGGGCAGCGGAAGCGAAGCCACTCTTAAGGTGCGCCGGCTGGTAGCCGATGCATCAGCGGCGGCGGTACTCCCCAGGCCAGGACTGGTCCACTCCGCCGACTGCCGCCCGTCCCCATGGCCAGCCCCACACCCGCCCCGTGCCCGCCCAAGGGCCAGGCCCTCCTGGAGGCGATGCGGCGCCATCTGTTCTCCAGCCAGGCCAAGTCCGCTTCCCTCGCCACCACCCACGACCACTACGTCTGCCTGTCGCTGGCGGTCCGGGACATCCTGCTGACCAGCTGGGTGGACACGGCCGACACCTACACCAGCCAGCACGTCCGCACCGCCACCTACATGTCGGCGGAGTACCTGCTGGGGCCCCACCTGGAGAACAACCTGGTGAGCCTCGGGCTGCGGGAGGAGGCCGCGGCCGCCTGCGAGGCCCTCGGCCTCTCCCTCGAGGAGATGCTGGCGGAGGAGCCGGAGCCGGGCCTGGGCAACGGCGGCCTGGGCCGGCTGGCGGCCTGTTTCCAGGAGTCGATGGCCACCCTCGAGCTGCCGGCCATCGGCTACGGCATCCGCTACGAGTTCGGGATCTTCCGTCAGCAGATCGGCCCCAACGGCCAGATGGAGAGCACCGATCCCTGGCTGGCGCGCGGCAACCCCTGGGAGGTGATCCGGCCGGAATGGAGCTATCCGGTGCTGATCGGCGGCCAGACCGTGATCGGTGTGGCCTACGACACCCCGATCCTGGGCTACGGCGTCCACACCGCCAACACCCTGCGGCTGTGGTCGGCCCAGGCGCCGGACGCCTTCGACTTCGCCTCCTTCAACGCCGGCGACTACACCCGGGCCGTGCTGCACAAGGTGCAGTCGGAGACCCTCTCCAAGGTGCTCTACCCGAATGACGAGCTGGAGCAGGGCAAGCGCCTGCGGCTCAGCCAGCAGATCTTCTTCGTCTCCTGCTCCCTGCAGGACATGTTCCGCATCCTGGCCAGCCAGGGGATCCCGGTCACCGAGTTCCACCGCAAGTTCGCGGTGCAGCTCAACGACACCCATCCGGCGATCGCCGTGGCGGAACTGATGCGGCTGCTGATCGACGTGCACGGGGTCGACTGGGACACCGCCTGGAGCATCACCACCGCCACGATCAGCTACACGAACCACACCCTGCTGCCGGAAGCCCTCGAGGCCTGGGGGCTGGAGCTGTTCCAGCAGCTGCTGCCGCGCCAGCTGCAGATTATCTATGAGATCAATGCCCGCTTCCTGCGCACCCTGCGCATCCGCTTCCCTGGTCAGCCGGAGCTGCTGGAGCGGCTGTCCCTGA
This sequence comes from Cyanobium sp. Lug-B, assembly GCF_024345635.1. Lineage (NCBI taxonomy): Bacteria > Bacillati > Cyanobacteriota > Cyanophyceae > Synechococcales > Prochlorococcaceae > Cyanobium > Cyanobium sp. Lug-B. Next base: position 16,843 of record NZ_JAGQBM010000029.1, on the reverse strand, counting down.
TCGAGGAGGGGCCGCACCGCAAGGTGCGCATGGCCCACCTGGCGGTGGTGGGCAGCCACACGGTGAATGGGGTGGCGGAACTGCACAGCCGCCTGCTGAAGGAGAACCTGTTCGCCGACTTCGCCCGGGTGTGGCCGGATCGCTTCACCAACATCACCAACGGGGTCACACCGCGGCGCTGGCTGGCGGTCGCCAACCCGCCCCTGGCCGCCCTGCTCAACGACGCCATCGGCACCGACTGGTGCCGGCACCTCGACCAGCTGCGCCGGCTCGAGCCCCTGGCCACCGACGCGGCGTTCCTGGAGCGCTGGCAGCGGGTGCGGGAGCAGTCCAAGGAGCGCCTGGCCGCCACGATCCGCCAGGACACCGGCGTGCTGGTGGACCCCGCCTCCCTGTTCGACGTGCAGGTGAAGCGCATCCATGAGTACAAGCGCCAGCACATGGCCGCCCTGCAGGTGGTGGAGCGCTACCTGCGCCTACGGGCCGGCGAGGACCTGCCGCCGCGCACGGTGATCTTCGGCGGCAAGGCGGCCCCCGGCTACGCCATGGCCAAGCTGATCATCCGCCTGATCGTGGGCATGGCGGAGATCATCAACATCGACCCGGCGATGGACGGCCGCCTGCGGGTGATCTTCCTGCCCAACTTCAGCGTCAAGCTGGGCCAGAAGATCTACCCCGCCGTCGACCTGTCGGAGCAGATCTCCACCGCCGGCATGGAGGCCTCCGGCACGGGCAACATGAAGATGTCCCTCAACGGCGCCCTCACGATCGGCACCCTCGACGGGGCCAACATCGAGATCCGCGAGCGGGTCGGCGACGACAACTTCTTCCTGTTCGGCCACACCGCCGAGCAGCTGGCCGCCATCAACCGCAGCGGCTACCATCCGATGCCCTGGCTGGAGAACGACGCCTTGGCCAAGGAGGCCATCGACCTGATCGGTTCGGGCCACTTCAGCGAAGGGGACCGCGACCTGTTCCATCCGCTGCTGGCCAACCTCTGCAGCAGCGACCCCTTCCGGGTGATGGCCGACCTGGGCGACTATCGCCGCGCCCAGAACGAGGTCGACAGCGCCTGGTGCGATGCGGGACGGTGGAGCATGATGTCCGTGCTCAACACGGCCCGCTGCGGCTTCTTCAGCAGCGACCGCTCCATCCAGGAGTACGCCGAGCGCATCTGGAAGGTGGCGCCGGTTCCCGTCAATGCCTGCAGCGTGATTCCCAGCCCGTCCCCATGAGCCTCCCCCAACCCACATGAGCTGGCCCGCATGAGCTGGATGGACAGGGTGGCCGAGGCGGCCGAGTCCCGCCTCCGGGCCGCCGGCATCCAGCTCACCCTCGGCGGTGAGCCCACCCTGGTGCCCCTCGAGCCGGAGGGGCCGGAGTGGAGCGTTACTGCCGATGGACCCACCAAGCTGCCGATCGCCCGGGCCCTGGCCCGGGATCTGCAGCAGCGCGTTTGGCCCGGCAGCACCCTCCTCTACTGCCCCGGCAAGCGTTACGACGGCGAGGTCAACCCCCGCTGGGCCCTGCGTCTGTTCCTGGGCGATGACGGCACGGCGCCGGTGCGCTGGCCCGGCCTCTGCCAGCCCGGCCTGGAGGGAGCACCGCTGACGGCCGAGGCGGCCCCGGCCTGGCTGGAGCAGCTGGGTGGGCGGCTGGGCCTCACGCTCCAGCCCGTGGTGCTGCGGGATCCCTTCGAACCCGAGCGCCGGGTCTGGGCCGCCCCCCTGAGCGTGGCGCCCCCCGATGCGGACGACCCGGCGGCGGCGGTGGCCTGGGCGGTGGCACCCTGGCCCCTCGAGGAAAGCCTGCGGGAACTCACCGGCGCCCCCGGCCCCGCCGGCCTGCGCCTGCCCCTGGAGCACCTGCCCGAGGACGTGCCCCGCCAGGTGCTCACCCTGGAGGTGGACCCCGACGGCTGGGAGCTGTTCCTGCCCCCCCTGGAGCGGGAACCCCTGCGGCTGCTGCTGCAGGCGGTGGCCGACAGCCTCGGCCCGCTGGCGGCGCCCCGGCTGAGCGGCGTGCTGCCCCTCGATGCCGGTGAGCGCTGGCAGGTGCTGGGGCTCACGGCCGACCCCGGCGTGCTGGAGATCAACCTGCCCGTCTGCCACAGCTGGATGGAGTACCGCCGCTGGCTGCAGCGGCTGGAGGAGGCCGGCGAGCGGGTGGGGCTGCGCAGCTGGAAGGACCTGGGTGACGGCCGCCAAGAGGGCACCGGCGGCGGCAACCACCTGCTCTGGGGTGGCCCCGACCTGGCCCACCACCCCTTCTTCTCCCGCCCGGCCTGGCTGACCGGGATCCTGCGCTACTGGCAGCGGCATCCGTCGCTGGCCTACCTGTTCTGCGGCCCCGGGGTGGGCCCGGCCTCCCAGTCGCCCCGGCCGGACGAGGCGATCGGTGAATGCTTCGACCTGGAGCTGGCCTACCGGGCCATCCAACAGGCGGAGGGCCAGCCCTCGGGGGAGCCCTTCGGCGATGTCCGGGGCCTGATCGGCGAGACGCTGCGCCATCTGCACGCCGACCGCAGCGGCAACAACCACCGCAGCGAGATCAGCTTCGACAAGTTCTGGAATCCCGGGGCCCCGGCCGGATGCCTGGGGCTGGTGGAGTTCCGGGCGCTGGAGAGCCTGCCCCGCATGGAGTGGAGCAGCACGATCGCCCTGCTGTGGAGCGCCCTGGCCGCCCACCTGCTGGAGCCGCGCCACCGGCCCGGGAGCCTGCATGACTGGGGGTCGGCCCTGCACGACCGCCAGCTGCTGCCCAGCCAGCTGTGGGCCGACCTGGAGGCCATCCTGGCCGACCTGGCCGCCGATGATCTGGCCCTGGATCCGGCGCCCTTTCGGGCCATCTGGGAGTGGCGTTTCCCGCCCCTGCTGCGCTGGCAGGGGGAGGTGGACGCCACCGGGACGGCGCCCGCCCTGGAGCTGCGGCCGGCCCCCGAGCCCTGGCCCCTGATCTGCGACACCCCGGTGCAGGGAGGCTTCACCAGCCGGTTCATCGACGGCTCCCTGCGCCGCTTCGAAGTGGTGGCCAATGCCGCCTTCCGCCGCGACTGCGGGCTGTTCCTCAACGGCCGGCCCCTGCCGCTGGAGCCCGCCGCCGACGGGGCCGGCCTGCCGCTGGCGGTCCGCTTCCGCTTCCAGCGGCTCTACCCATGCCTGCATCCGGCGATCGAGCCCCACATGCCCCTGGAGCTCCTGCTGCGCACCCCCGGCGGCGATCGGGCCTTCCAGCTGCACCCGGACGGTCACCGCTTCGATCCCGTGGCGGCGCCCCAGGCCGGGCCGCGGCCCGAGGCTCCCCCCTGGCGGGGACGTCAGCGCCCGACGGATCTCACCATCGACCTCAGGATCGACTGAGGCGCCGGCGGCGCCCCATATCGCTGGACCGCACAAGCACCGAAAACCGAGCTCGGCCCGGCGATCAGGCTGCATTCAATTCTTCTCTTTTCCTCACTTCTCAGGCCCTGGACTTCCCACGTTTCCAGTGGAATCTTCAGGTGCGAAGCCTCCATCCCGCTGCGCTTCAGCTTGGCAGGGGGTTTTCTTCCCCATCCTGGTCAGCAATGAAAACGCTGCCTAAGATCCTGCGTGAATGGAACCGTCAGTGCAATCCTTCTGGTTCAGCACCCCGGCGGAACAGGGGCTGATTCCTTGCGTCGACAGCGTCGGCGATGCACTGCGTTTTGCCGCCGACCTGGGCAGCGACGATCTGGTTGTCCTTGATCTGGCCAGTGGCCATTTCATCGACTGCAACCGTTCGGCCCACGAGCGGCTCGGCTACTCCCGGGAGCACTTCCTCACCCTCAATCCGGCGGCGATCCAGGCGGACGCGGAGCTGGCCGACGACCTGATGCACGACCAGCTGCGGGTGATGCGCCAGCAGCCCAGGGGCAGCTTCGCCACACGCCACCGGGCCCGTTGCGGCGCCTGCCGGGACGTGTCCGTGAGCTATCAGGTGCTCGACCTCTGCGGCCGGCTGGTGGCCCTGGTGAGTCACCGCGACCGCACCGAACTGGACACGGCCCTGCGGGAAAGCTCCCGGCTGGGATCCCTGCTGCAGGAGGCCGAGCGGCTCACCCATGTGGGCAGCTGGGAGCTGAACCACCGCACGGGGGAACTGCTCTGGTCGAACGAGACCTACAGCATCTTCAACACCGCCCCGGAGCTGACGGCCCCCTCCTATGGCCACTTTCTCCAGACAGTCCACCCGGAGGACCGCTCCCTGGTCGACGCCACCTTCCAGGAGTCCTTCCGCACGGGGCGGCCCTACCGGATCGAGCATCGGCTGCTGCTCGGCGACGGGCTGCTGAAGATGGTGCTGGAGCGGGGGCGCACCACCCTGGGCGCCGACGGCGAGCCGCTCACCACGGTGGGCACCGTCCAGGACATCAGCGAGCAGCACGAGATCCAGCAGCGGCTGGAGCGCATCGCCTTCGTCGATCCCCTCACCCGGCTGCCCAACAAGGCCGCCGCCGTCCGCCAGCTGGCCCGCCTGCTGCGCATGGCCGGCTCCGAGCGCGGCATCGCCCTGATCAACCTCGACCTCGACAACTTCCAGTCGATCAACAACAGCCTGGGCCATGAGATCGGCAACCAGGTACTCCAGGCCAGCGGCAGCTGCCTGCGCCACCTGATGCGGCCGGACGACTGGCTGGCCCGGGTGGGCAGTGATGAGTTCATCCTGCTGCGGCCCATGGCCATGGCCGACCGGCTCGAGGCCCTGCAGTGGGCGGAGCAGATCCGGCGCACCCTCGGCAACAGCCCCGGAATGGGCACCGGCCTGGCGGTCCAGCCCAGCGCCTCGCTCGGGGTGGCCCTGGCCCCCGACCACGGCTCCGACCCCGACACCCTGCTGCGTTGTGCCAACACGGCCCTGATGGAGGCCAAGCAGCACGGCAAGAACCAGCTGCGCTTCTACACCCCGGAGATCAGCCTGCAGCTGCGCGAGCGCCTCGAGCTGGAGCTCAGCCTGGGCCGGGCGATCGACAGGGAGCAGCTGCGGCTGTTCTACCAGCCCCAGATCGACCGGGGTGGCAGCCGGATCGCCGGGGCCGAGGCCCTGCTGCGCTGGCGTGATCAGAACGGCCGGATGGTGTCCCCCAACGTGTTCATCCCGCTGGCGGAGAAGACCGGCCAGATCCACACCATCGGCCTCTGGGTGATCGAGGAGGCCTGCCGGCAGCTGCAGGAGTGGCACCGCCAGGGGCTGCGGCTGGGAAAACTGGCGATCAACATCTCGCCGCTCCAGCTGGGGGCCGAGCATCCCTCCCTCTCCGAGCTGCTGGCCGGGGCCCTGAGCGCCTACGACCTGGTGCCGGAGAATCTCGAGCTGGAGATCACCGAAACGGCCCTGCTGAACGATCCCGAGCGTGCGGGGGAGCAGCTGCGGCAGCTCGCCGAGAGCGGCTTCAGCCTGGCGATCGACGATTTCGGCACGGGCTACTCGTCCCTGGCCATGCTCCACTCCCTGCCGCTCGACAAACTCAAGATCGACCGGTTCTTCGTGGAACGGCTGGGTAACGACGACGCCGACCTGGCCATCGTCAAGGCCACCATCGTGATGGCCAAGGAGCTGGGGCTGATGACCCTGGCGGAAGGGGTGGAAACCGCCGAGCAGCTGGGGATGCTGCGGAACCTGGGCTGTGACCAGTTCCAGGGTCACCTGCTGGGCAAGCCGATGCCCGCCAGGGACTTCGGCGCCCTCCTGGGCCGCGCCGCGGCGGCCTGAGCCCTCCGCTTACCAGCTCACCCCGTGCAGCTTGGGCAACGGGGCGGTCTTGGAGGTGACGGCGAACAGCCGGGGGATGCGGTGGCTGTTGTACACCCGGAACTCCCGCACCACGCTGGCACCCTCCTCGCGCACGGCCTGGTTGAGCACCAGGGAGCCGTCGGGGTCGGAGACGGAGCGGTGGAACGTGCCGGGAGGTATGCGCAGAATGTCGCCGCCGCAGTCGAGGCGAACGATGTGATACGGATAGTTCCAGCCGAGATTGACCAGGAAGAAGGTGCGGCCGCCATGCATGGCGAGCAGGTTGTCCTCCTGGTGGGGGTGGAGATAGAACTGCCAGCTGCCGGTCTCCTGGCAGTCCGGGGGGCTCACCGCCGGGCCCGAGTGGACCACCAGATCCCGCTTGTTCGAGCTGGGCACGGTGATGTCGAAGAAGCGCACCGAGGGGGTGTCGCGGAACTTCTCGTAGGGGATCAGCTCAAACATCGGAGCCGGCCGGGGACCCTGGCTGGCCCCGGAGGGTCTGTGGTCCTGCAGCTCGTCTCTCGACGGGACGGTGGCGGTCATGGGAGCGACTTCGTCAGAAGCCTCTGCGGTCTCTTCAGTGAACCTAATCCTGGCGGGGTCCCACGGTGAGATCGGCTACGAAAGCCCGCCGGGCCTGGGCCAGTTCCAGCGCTGGAGTGCACTCCGACCCCACTGGGGCGGAACGCCCAGCCGCGGCCGGAACTTGCTTGAATGCCCGCCGTATCGGGACCAGCTTCAGGACGGCACGCCATGGCCACGTCGCAGATCATGCGCAGACGCACCCTGGGCGGAGTCGCCCGTGATCTCCCCCGCTCGCTTGCCCTCGGCCTCAGCCTTGGTGCCGTCGCCGCCGCCGTCCCCGCCGCCGCGCTGGCCCAGAGCCGTCAGCCGGTGGCCCGCCCCACCGTCTCGGTGCCCGCCTTCAAGAACACCGTCACCCAGCCCACGTGGTGGTGGCAGGGTCCGGTGGCCGATGATCTCGCCGCCGCCCTGGCCAACGAGCTGCAGGGCACCGGCACGCTGCAGGTGGTGGAGCGGCGCCAGCTCAAGGACGTGCTTTCCGAGCAGGAGCTGGCGGAACTGGGGATCGTCAAGAAGGGCCCCGACGCCGCCCGCAGGGGTCAGATGCGCGGCGCGCGCTACATCGTGCTGGGAACGGTCACCTCCTACGAAACCAACGTGGAGCAGAAGCAGTCGGGCAACAGCTTCGGCCTGCTGGGCTTCGGCAAGCAGAACCAGCAGGTGGAGACGAAGGACTACGTGGCGATCGACATCCGCGTGGTGGACAGCTCCACCGGCGAAGTGGTCGGATCCCGCACCGTGGAAGGCCGTGCCAGCAACACGGCCAGCGCCAGCGCCAGCGGCGTGAGCCTGCTGCCGGCGGCGGGTCTGGCCCTCTGGCTGGCGCAGAACATGGGCCGCACCGGCCAGGCCCTCACCGGTGCCGCCGGCACGCTCAACTTCGGCAGCAACCAGTCCCAGGCCCAGCGCACGCCCGCCGGCAAGGCGATCCGGGCGGCCCTGGTCGACGCCTCCGAGTACGTGAGCTGCGTCCTGGTGCCCCAGGGGGACTGCCTGGCCCGTTTCGAGCAGCAGGACCAGCAGCGCCGCCAGCGCACCAGGGGCGTGCTCCAGCTGGACTGAGCCCAGGGCCCGCCCGCCGGCTTCCTAGGGTTCGGGTTCCGCCTGGGGCCGGGTCCATGGGCCGCCATGACCACTGTTTCGGCTTTGAGGCCGACTTCGTCGGCGACCTGCGCTGCATCCCCATGGCGGTGCGGCGCAAGCTCGATCTGGTGGGGGTCAAGCTGAAGCTGGTGCACTGGAGCGACCTCGACGAGGGGGAACGGCAGCGGCTGCTGGCCTGGCCCGACGACCCCGGGTCCCTGGCGGAGCTGGACCGCTGGCTCGAGCGGCGCACGGCCGCCATGGCCGCCGGCGTCGCCGGCCGGCTGGAGCCCGCCTGCGGCGCCCCCTGGCAACAGGGCGACGAGCCCCCGGAGGTGCTGCTCGCCTCCTGCCGCCAGCTGGGGTTGACCCTGCCCCCCCACGCCTGGGGGGAGCTCGATGAGCTGCAGCGCTTCGCCCTGGTGAAGCTCAGCCATCCGGGCCATGAGCACCGCAACCTGCCGCGGGCCCTGGCGGAATTCGGCCTGGTGGGCCCGGACCCCGACGGTTCGCCGCTGCCATGAGCGGCCTGCGGGCCTGCCTGCTCAGCGGCGGCGCCAGCCGCCGCATGGGCACGGACAAGGCCCTGCTGCCCCATCCCGCCGGGGGCACCTGGCTGGAGTTCAGCCTCGGGCGACTGGCGGCGCTGCCGCTGCCGATCACCCTCGTCAGCCACCACCGGGCCCACCACGCCCTGGCGCGGCCCCGGCGGGACGGGCTGGGCCAGCCGATCGCGCTCCTGGAGGAGCCGCCGCCCCGGGAGGGGCCGCTGCTGGCCCTCGACCGGCTGATGGCGCACCACCCCGGCCAGGACCTGCTTCTCTGCCCTGTGGATATGCCCTGGCTGGAGACCGCCGCCCTCGAGGCCCTGCTGGCGGCCGCCTCCACCCACGCCGCCGCTGGCACCCCGGCTGCCACTGGGCCCGCCCCCATCCACCTGGCCCACGACGGCCGGCGGCTGCAGCCGCTGCTGGGGCTCTATCCGGCCCATCCGGGCCGGTGCCGGCGGCTGCGGGCGTTCACGGCAGCGGGGGGGCGGCGGCTGCAGGACTGGCTCGCGGCAGAGCTGGTGGTGCCGGTGGCCCTGCCGGCCGCGGGGCTGCGGAACGCCAACCGACCCGACGACGCCACCGGCCTCTGGCCCTAGCTTTCCTGCCATGGCGGAGCGTCCACTGGATCTGCATGGCCGGCCCCTGGGGGTGCTGCGGCTGTCGTTGACGGCCCGCTGCAACCTGGCCTGCCCCTACTGCTGTCCGGATCTCGAGGATCCGCCCGACCTGCTGACCCTGGCGGAGCGGGTGGCCCTGGTGGAGGCCACCGTCGGCCTGGGAGTCCACACCCTGCGCCTCACCGGCGGCGAGCCCCTGCTGCACCGGCGCCTGGAGGAGCTGATCGCCGCCCTGCAGCCGCTGCGGCGGCGTGACCCCGGTGATCCCCGCGGCGCCCTGCGGGAGATCGCCCTCACCAGCAACGGGGTGCTGCTGAACGCCGAGCGGGCACGGCAGCTGAAGGCGGCGGGGCTCGACCGGATCACCCTCAGCCTCGATGGCACCGATGGGGCCAGCGTGGCCCGCATGGCCGGCCTCCCGGGCGAGACCGCCGGCGAGGCCGTGCTGGCGAAGGTGCTGGCGGCGATCCGGCATGCCAGGGAGGCTGGCTTCGATCCGGCCACGGGCGCCCTGAAGCTGAACGCGGTGATCACCCGCTCCGGCAATGGCGACCAGCTGCTGCCCCTGGCGGCGCTGGCCCGGGAGCAGGGGCTGGAGCTGCGCCTGATCGAATTCATGGACGTGGGCAACCGCAACGGCTGGTCGCCGGAGCAGGTGCTGCCGGCGGCCGAGATGGTGGCCCGCATCGGGGCGGCCTGGCCGCTGGAGCCGGTGGGACGGGCGCCCCACGGCACCGCCGGCCGCTGGCGCTACCGCGATGGGTGCGGTCACCTGGCGGTGGTGGCTTCGATCACGGCGCCCTTCTGCGGCGACTGCAACCGGCTGCGGATCACCGCCGACGGGGTGGCCTACAGCTGCCTGTTCGCCGCCGACGGCACCGACCTCAAGCCCTGGCTGCGCCCCCGGCCCGAACCGGGCCGGCTGCAGCAGGCGCTGGAGGGGCTATGGCGCGCCCGCCGCGACCGCTGGAGCGAGGAGCGGCAGGAAGCCGTCGACCAGCGGCCGGCGCCGGCGGAGATGGCCTACCTGGGGGGCTGATCGGTGCCCGGCGGCTCCCCGGCCATGCGCAGGCCATGGTCGTGGATCAGCTGGGCCACTAGGCCGGTCCAGCCCGTCTGGTGACTGGCACCCAGGCCGGTGCCGTCATCGCCGTGGAAGTACTCGTGGAACAGGTGCAGCCGCTGGCCTTCGGCATCGGTGAGGAAGGCGGCGGTGGCGCCGTAGGCCGGCGGCGGCTCACCGGGGCGGGGCAGGAACAGGCCGATGAGCCGCTCGCTGATCAGGTCGGCGGCCTGCTGCAGGCTGAGCCACTGGCCGGAGCCGGTGGGGCATTCCACCTGGAAGCCGTCACCGGCGTAGCGGTGGAACTGCTGCAGCGCCTCGATCAGCAGATGGTTGACGGGGAACCACACCGGGCCGCGCCAGTTGGAGTTGCCGCCGAACAGCCCGGAGCGCGATTCCGCCGGCTCGTAGCCCACCCGGTGCTCCCGGCCTTCGAAGCTGAACACGTAGGGGTGCTCGGCATGGTGGCGGGAGAGGGAGCGGATGCCGTGGTCGCCGAGGAACTCGGCCGGATCGAAGAGGCGCTTCAGGATGCGCCGGAAACGGTCCTCCGCCACGAAGCGGTTGGGGCTGAGGTAGGTGAGGGCCAGCAGGCGGCGGGCCTTCTGCCCCCTGGTCTCCATGCAGGCCACGTTCACCTTGAGATCGGGCCGGTGCTGGATGAACCACTCCAGCCGCGCCCGGAAGGCCGGCAGCCGCTCGAGCACCTCCGGTTCGAGGATGGCGATGGCGAACAGGGGGATCAGCCCCACCATCGAGCGGATCTTCAGCGGCAGCCGCTGGCCGTCCGGTAGGTGGAGCACGTCATGGAAGAAGCCGTCCCCGTCGTCCCAGAGGTGGTGGCCACCGTCGCTGCCGGAGGCATTCATGGCCGCGGCGATGTAGAGGAAGTGCTCGAAGAACTTCGTCGCCATGTCCTCGTAGACGGGATTCTCCTGCGCCAGCTCCAGGGAGATCGTGAGCATGTTGAGGCAGAACATCCCCATCCAGCTGGTGCCATCGGCCTGCTCGATGAAGCCCCCGGTGGGCAGCGGGGCGCTGCGATCGAACACCCCGATGTTGTCGAGGCCGAGGAAGCCGCCCTGGAAGATGTTGTTGCCCTCCGCGTCCTTGCGGTTCACCCACCAGGTGAAATTGAGCAGCAGCTTCTGGAACACCCGCTCCAGGAACGGCCGGTCGCCCCTGCCCGTGGCCCGTTTCTCCAGGCTGTACACCTGCCAGGTGGCCCAGGCGTGCACCGGCGGGTTGACGTCGCCGAAGGCCCACTCGTAGGCGGGCAGCTGGCCGTTGGGGTGCATGAACCACTCCCGGGTCAGCAGGTCGAGCTGGTGCTTGGCGAAACCGGGATCCACCAGGGCGAGGGGCACGCAGTGGAAGGCCAGATCCCAGGCGGCGAACCAGGGGTACTCCCAGCCGTCGGGCATCGACAGCACGTCGTCGGCATGGAAGTGGGGCCATTGGTGGTTGCGGCCGTGGCGGCGGGACGGCGGCGGCGGGGTGGCCGCATCCCCCGCCAGCCAGTCGCGGATCCCGTAGAGGTAGGTCTGCTTGCTCCAGAGCAGGCCGGCGAAGGCCTGGCGCTGCAGCGCCCGACGCTCGGGGGGCAGCCCGGCCGGGAGCAGGTCTGCGTAGAAGGCGTCGGCCTCCCGCTGCCGCTCCCGGCTGATGGCCTCGAACCCGGCACCGAGGGGGTCATGCGTGAGCCGGCGATCCACCAGCCGCAGCTTCAGCACCCGGGTTTCCCCCGCCGCCAGGGGCAGGACGTAGTGGAGCGACGCCTTGGTGCCGACGCCCTCGGGATTCACCGCCCCCCGATCGCCCGCCACCACCCGGTCGTTGATGCCGTCCTTCACGTAGGGGCCGGCGTTGGCGGCCCCGAACAGCCGCCGGGCGTTGGTCTCGTTGTCGGTGGCCAGCAGCTCGGCCGGCTGCTCGGCGTGGAGCCAGAAGGTGCCCATCTCGGGGTGGGTCGCGGCCAGGGTCCGCCAGGGCACGGGCCGGGAAGACTCGGGTGCCAGCGGCGCAGCGGGCTCGGCCGCCGGCTCCGGCGGAACGGGTCGGATCGAGGGGCGCAGTTCCTCGCCGCCCCAGCTCCAGGTGTTGCGGAACCAGAGGGTGGGCAGCAGGTGCAGGGTGTGGGGATCGGGACCGCGGTTGGTGACGCACAGGCGGATGAGGATGTCGTCCGGGGCCCCCTTGGCGTAGGTCACCTCGATGTCGCAGAAGCGGTCGCCGGTGAAGATGCCGGTGTCGAGCAGTTCGTATTCGGGGGCGTCGCGGCCGCGACGGCCGTTCTCTGCGATCAGGTCCTCGTAGGGGAAGCGCCCGTGGGGGTAGCGGTACAGCGCCCTCATCCAGCTGTGGCTGGGGGTGCTGTCGCGGTGGAAATAGATCTCCTTGACGTCCTCGCCATGGTTGCCCTGGGGGCCGCTGAGCCCGAACAGCCGTTCCTTGAGGAAGGGGTCGCGGCCATTCCAGAGAGCGAGGGCGAAGCAGAGGCGCTGGTGGTTGTCGCAGAGCCCCAGCAGGCCGTCCTCCCCCCAGCGGTAGGCGCGGGAGCGGGCCTGCTCGAAGGGGAAATGCTCCCAGGCGTTGCCGTCGGCGCTGTAGTCCTCCCGGACCGTGCCCCACTGGCGGTCGCTCAGGTAGGGCCCCCAGCGGCGCCAGCGGGCTTCGCGGAGATCATCATCGGCAAGCCGCTGCCGCTCCGCCGCCGCCCCCTTCGGCACTTCGGCCGCCCCTGCCGGGGCGTCAGACGCCATGGCCGGCGGCCAGCGCCCCCCGCACCAGCACCGGCACCCGCTTGAAGGCCGGGGTGCCGCAGCGGGGGTCGATCACGGCTTTCATGAGCACGTTCACCTCCGGGTAGAACATCAGCGCCGCCCCCTCGCGGATCTCGCCGGGGATGATCTCGACCCCCTCCAGGGCGCCCGCCTCCCCCTGCACCGTCACCCGCTGGTGGGCCGCCAGGCCGCAGCGGCGCAGGTCGGCCCGGTTCATCAGGATCGTGTGGCGGTGGGGCATGCCGCGGTAGCTGTCGCCGGCCTTGTAGACGACGGTGTTGTGCTGGCCGTAGCTGCGGGCCGTGATCAGGGCCAGCACCAGGCCCCCTTCTCCGGGCCCGAGGCCGCCGAAGTGCGCCGCCTCCGGCAACGACAGCTCCGGCAGGGGGGTGGGGGCCATCCGGGCCCGGCCGCTGGGGGTGGGGAAGTGGGGGGAGTCGAACAGGCGCCCTTCGACGCTGAACTCTTCGCGGGTGGCATCGATGCGGGCGATCGGCCCGTAGCCGGGCACGGTGCGGCCGATCAGGTCCCGCACGTAGGCCGGATCCTGCAGCCGCCCCCAGTCGATCGGGTCGGTGCCCATCAGCCGCCGGGCCAGTTCCGCCAGGAAGGCCACCTCGCTGATCAGGTCGGCACCGCGCAGGTGGGTGGTGCCGGGTTCGTTGAGGCGCACGTAGTTGTTGCCCGATTCGGTGGTGGTGCGGTGGGGGGTCTCGAAGCGGTTGAACACCGGCAGCACCAGGGTCTGGCGGGCGGCCAGGCCGTGGAAATGGCCCTGGTTGGGCTTGGTGGCCAGGTACAGGATCGTGTCGATGCGGCCCAGGGCCCGTTTCGCCTCGCCGCTGTCGGGGTTGGCGCCCCAGAGGTTGCCCCCCAGGCACAGCAGGGTGTCGACCCGGCCGGCTTCGGCGGCCTCGATCAGGGCGCGGGTGTCGTAGCCGGGCACCCGGCTCAGGGGCCGGCCCAGCAGCTGCTCGAGGGCCTGCTGCATCTCCGCCCGCAGCTTGACGGTGACTCCCATCGAGCCGAAGCCCTGCACGTTGGAGTGGCCCCGGATCGGCATGGTGCCGGCGCCGGGCCGGCCCACGTTGCCGCTGAGCAGGGCCGTATTGGCGATCGCCTGCACGTTGTCGATGCCGTTGGCGTGGTGGGTGATGCCCATCGCCCAGGCGAACACCACGCCCCGGGCCGCGGCGATCACGGCGGCGGCGTGCTCCAGCTCCCGGCGGCTGAGGCCGCAGGCGCCGCTGATCGCCTCCCAGGAGGTGCGCTCCAGCTGCTCCAGCAGCGCCTCCCAGCCCTCGGTGTGGGCGGCCAGAAAATCCCGTTTCACGGCACCGGCCTCCAGCAGGGCCTTCTGCAGGCCCAGGAACACGGCCGTGTCGCTGCCCGGCACGGGCTGCAGGAACAGGGAGGCGATCTCCGAGCCCGCCAGCATCGAGCGGATCGGGAAGGCGGGCGAGCCGAACTTCAGCAGCCCCACCTCGATCACCGGGTTGATCACGATCACCGTGCCGCCCCGCTGGCGCAGCTTGATCAGCTCGTTCATCAGCCGCGGGTGGTTGGCCGGGGCGTTGGAGCCCACCAGCACCACACAATCCGCCTGCTGCAGGCTCTCCAGGCTCACCATCGAGGTGCCCGAGCCGAAGATGGCGTTCAGCCCCACGGTGGAGGGGGCGTGGCAGAGGTCGGAGCAGTCGGCCAGGTTGTTGGAGCCCATGGCCCGCAGCAGCAGCTGCAGCAGGTAGGCGGCCTCGTTGGAGGAGCGGCCCGAGCTGTAGGAGGCCACCCGCTCCGGCGGGCGCTGGAAGGCGGCCTCGGCGATGGCGAACACGTCGTCCCAGCCGATGCGCTCGTAGTGGCTGCCGCCCTCGCGCAGCAGCAGGGGGTGGCTGAGGCGGCCGAGGCGGTCGGCCTCCATCGAGGAGAGCTGCTGGAGGTCCGCCAGGCTGCGGCGGCCGAACACGCCCTCGCTCACCGCCGGCTGCAGCTCGGCCATGATCGCCTCGACGCTCTTGAGGCAGCGCTGCAGCGGCTCCCCCAGCTCGTCGACGAAGCCGCCGTGCTGGCCGCCGGTGCCCCAGGCGCAGGAGAGGCAGGCGCTCTTGTGGTTGAGGGTCTGCCAGAGCTTCGGCCCCCGCGGCGAGAGGGTGGCCTTGGCCCAGCCGTCGATCAGGGGCCAGCCGCCGCCCTGGCCGGGCGTGGCGGCATCGGCGGGGCTGGCGTTGTCGCTCATCGGGCCGGCCGTTGGTGCCCCTCACTCTGGCCGCTGGCAGCCATGGGTGGGGGGCTGGAGCCACGTCCGGTTCCCCGTGGCGCCGGGCCCCGCCAGAATCGGACCTTCGATTGATCCCCATGGCTGAGGCTACGGGCCAGAACCTCAGCGAGGAGGGACCCATGCTCCGCCATTTCGACCACGTCACGATCGTCGTGCGCGACCTGGCGGCGGCCCGGCACTTCTTCGGCCTGCTGGGCTTCGTGGAGGACAAGGCCGTGCTGATCAGCGGGCCCCAGTTCGCCGCCTACATGGGGGTGGAGGGCCTTGAGGCCGACCACGTGACGCTGGTGCTGGCCGGGGCCACACCGCGGCTGGAGGTGCAGCTGCTGCACTACCGCCACCCGGATCCCCTGCCCGAGCCGGCCATGGACAACCTGGCCCGGGTGGGGTTCAACCACATCTGCTTCGCCGTCGACGACCTGGAGGCCACGGTCGCCCGGCTGCAGGCCGGGGGTGTGGAGCTGCGCAATGCGGTGATGGAGTTCCACCACCGCAAGCTGGTGTTTCTCCGGGGCCCGGAGGGCATCACCGTGGAGCTGGCGGAATGGAAGGGCGCCGCCGCCCCCTAGCTGGCGACGGCCAGCAGCGCATCCAGCCGGCCCTGGCGCTCGAGGGCGTAGAGGTCGTCGCAGCCGCCCACATGGGCGTCGTCGATGAAGACCTGGGGCACCGAGCGCCGGCCGTCGCGGCCCCGGGCCACCATCGCGTCGCGGGCGTCCTCGTCGCCGTCGATCACGTATTCCTCATAGGCCACCCCCTTGCGGTCCAGCAGCTGCTTGGCCCGGATGCAGAACGGGCAGAAGCGCCAGGTGTAGATCTCGACCTTGGGCATGGAGGGCACACGGGGTGGAGCGGAACCCGTTGATTCTGTCGAAATGGCGGCCTGCCGTCCGTCATGGAGATGACGCACGCCTTTCGGGAGTGTGTCCCCCACCAACCTTTCGAGTGCCCCCCATGCAGTACGCCGTTCTGATCTTCGAAAGCGAGCAGGACTTCGCTGACCGTCCCGGCCTGATGCCGGCCTACGCCGCTTACTCCCAGGCCCTGGCCGAGGCCGGCCATATGGCCGGTGGCGAGGCCCTGCAGTCCCCCCACACCGCCACCACCGTGCGCCTGCGCCACGGCGAACGGCAGGTCCAGGACGGGCCCTTCCCCGACAGCAAGGAGCAGCTGGGCGGCTTCTTCCTGATCGATGTGCCCGATCTCGACGCCGCCCTCACCTGGGCCGCCCGCTGCCCGGCGGCGGAGCGCTGCGCCGTGGAGGTGCGGCCGGTGCTCGCCATGGCCGCCTCCTGAGATGGAGGGGCGGCGGGCGGCGGAGCTGGCGGCACGGCAGTCCTTCGGGAAGCTGGTGGCCTGGCTCACCGCCCGCTGCGGCGATGTGGCGGCGGCGGAGGACGCCCTCGGCGATGCCTTCCTCGCCGCCCTGCGGCGCTGGCCCGACGAGGGGGTCCCCCGGGCCCCCGAGGCCTGGCTGCTGGTGGTGGCCCGGCGGCGGCTGATCGACCGGGCCCGCCGCGACCGGACCCTGGAGCAGCTGCTGCCGGAGCTGGGCGCCTTCGCCGTCGCCCCGGATCCCGCTGTGCCTGAGAACGCCATGGAGATTCCTGACGAGCGGCTGCGGCTGCTGTTCCTCTGCGCCCACCCGGCGATCGATCCGGGGATCCAGGCCCCGCTGATGCTCCAGACCGTTCTGGGGCTCAACGCCTCCCGGATCGCCGCCGCCTTCCTGGTGGCGCCGGCCACCATGGGCCAGCGGCTGGTGCGCGCCAAGGCCAAGATCCGCGATGCCGGCATTCCGTTCGTGCTGCCGGGCGCCGAAGCCCTGCCGGCGCGCTCGGCGGCGGTGCTGCAGGCGATCTACGCGGCCTACACCACCGGCTGGAATGGTGAGGGCGGCGACGGCCGCTCCCGGGGGCTGACCCAGGAGGCGGTGCTGCTGGCGCGGCTGTGCGCCGCCCTGCTGCCCGAGGAGCCGGAGGCCCGCGGCCTGCTGGCCCTGCTGCTGCACGGCGAAGCGCGCCGCGGGGCCCGGCGGGCCGCCGGCGGCAGCTACGTGCCGCTGCTGGAGCCGGATCCGGCCCTGTGGGACGGCGCCCTGATCGCTGAAGCGGAGGCGGCCCTGACCC
>NZ_JAGQBM010000028.1:0-32891 GCF_024345635.1 Cyanobium sp. Lug-B | reverse complement strand
CGCCTGCTGCCCCAGGGCGAGGCCCTGGCGACGGCCCTGGCCGCCGGACTGCCGCCGCAGCGGCTGGCCCCCCTGCGCCCCGGCGGCGACGGCCGCATCGAGCGCGCCCTCTGCCGCCACTGGCAGATCGACACCGTGCTCTGCCGCCGCTCCGGGGGCACCAACGAAGCCCGCTGGCACCGGATCTGCGCCGACCTGGGTCTGCGCCTGCTGCTCCTGGAGCGGCCCGGGGAGCCCGCCCGGGTGGAGGCCCTGCCGCTGGAGGCGCTGCTGGCACGGCTGGGCGACACTGAGCAGAACGGCTGAAGCCGGACCCTGCCCCCCATGCCAGGACCTGCACCCACTCCCCTGAGCCTGGTGCTCACCACCGAAGCCGACCGGGAGCGGGCCGAGGCCCTGGCCCGGGAGCTGCTGGAGCGGGGCCTGGTGGCCTGCGCCAGCCTGCACCCGGCGGTGTCGCTCTACCGCTGGCAGGGCCGGCTGGAGCGGAGCGAGGAGGTGCAGCTGCTGCTCAAGACGACCCCCGCTCAGCTGGAGGCGCTGCGCCGCGCCCTGGGGGAGCTGCACAGCTACGACACCCCGGAATGGATCCACTGGACGGCCGCCAGCGACGGCTCCTACGGCCGCTGGCTTCTGGAGCAGCTGGCGCTCAGCCCAGGTGGCGGGCCACCAGCTCCGGCAGGGACGCCTGGGGACGGGGACCCAGCTGGGTGACCACCTGGCCGGCGCAGAGCGAACCGAGCCGTCCGCAGCGCTCCAGGCTCTCGCCCCGGGTGTGGCCGTAGAGGAAGCCGGCGGCGTAAAGGTCGCCGGCGCCGGTGGTGTCCACCAGGGGGCCGAGACGGAAGGGCTCGATCACCAGGGTCGTGTCGCCGCTGAGGAGCAGCGAGCCCCGCTCGCTGCGGGTGAGGGCCGCCACCCTGCAGCGCCCGCGGACCCGGTCGGCGGCCGCCTCGAAGCTGTCGGTGCCGTAGAGGGCGGTGATCTCCATCTCGTTGGCGAACAGCACATCGACATGGCCGTCGACCAGCTCCAGGAAGCTCTCCCGGTGGCGCTCGACGCAGAAGGCATCGGAGAGGGAGAGGGCCACCTCGCCGCCGCTGGCACGCATCACCTCGGCGGCGGCGATGAAGGCGCGCTTGGCCTCCTCGCTGTCCCAGAGGTAGCCCTCCAGATACAGCACCTTCGCCTGGCGCACCATCTCCAGGTCGAGGTCGGCGGGATCGAGGCCCACCGACGCCCCCAGGTAGGTGCACATGGTGCGCTGGGCATCGGGGGTGACCAGGATCAGGCAGCGGGCGGTGGAGGGGCCGCTGGCGGCCGGGGGGGTCTCAAAGCTTGCCCCCACGGCCCGGATGTCGTGGGCGAAGATCGCTCCGAGCTGGTCGTCCCGGACCCGGCCGATGAAGCCCGCCCGGCCGCCCAGCTGGGCGATGCCCGCCAGGGTGTTGGCCGCCGAGCCGCCGGAGGTCTCCAGGCCGGCGCCGACGCTGGCGTAGAGCCGTTCGGCCTGCGCCTCATCCACCAGGGCCATGGTGCCCTTGGTGAGGCCGTGGGCCTCGAGGAAGGCGTCGTCGGCCTGGACGAGCACATCGACGATGGCATTGCCGATGCCGACCACGTCGAAGCGCTTGGCGGTGCTGGTCAAGGGGGTCCTTGGAGGGGGTGAGGGGAGGGCCGGGAAGTGGAGGGGAGGGAACGGCGGGACGCCGGATCAGACGCTGAGCAGGGCGCGCTTGGGGCCGTGGATGGGATCCTCGACAACGATCGTCTGGTCGCGCTGGGCGCCGAGGGAGACGATGGCGATCGGGACCTCCATCAGCTCGGCCAGGAAGCGCAGGTAGGCCATGGCGGTGGGGGGCAGATCCTCCAGGCTGCGGCAGTCGGCGGTGGAGCACTGCCAGCCGGGCAGGCTGCGGAAGACGGGCCGGCAGCGGGCGAACTCATCGGAGCTGCTGGGGAAGTAGTCGATGCGGCGCCCGTCGAGCTCGTAGGCCACGCAGACCTGGATCTCGTCCAGCTCATCGAGGACATCCAGCTTGGTGATCGCCAGGCAGTCGAGACCGTTCACCTGGACGGCGTAGCGGCCGATCACCCCGTCGAACCAGCCGCAGCGACGCCGCCGGCCGGTGGTGGTGCCGAACTCGCCGCCCCGGTCGCAGAGGTGGTCGTTGAGGCTGCCCTCCAGCTCGGTGGGGAAGGGGCCCTCCCCCACCCGGGTGGTGTAGGCCTTGGCGACGCCGATGACGCGGTCGATCAGGGTGGGGCCGACGCCGGCGCCGATGCAGGCGCCACCCGACACCGGATTGGAGGAGGTGACGTAGGGGTAGGTGCCGTGGTCGAGGTCGAGCAGGGTGCCCTGGGCCCCCTCGAACAGGATGTTCTTGCGGGCCCGGGCCGCCTCGTGGATGGTGCGGGTGCAGTCCACCACGTGGGGGGCCAGCCGGCGGCCGTAGGCGGCGTACTCCTCGATCACCGCCTCCGGATCCAGGGCGGGGATCCCGTAGACCTTCTCGAGCAGGTCGTTCTTCTCGGCCAGGGGCCCCAGCAGGCGGTCGCGCAGGCAGTCGGCATCGAGCAGGTCGATCACCCGGATGCCGTTGCGCTCGGACTTGTCGGCGTAGGTGGGCCCGATGCCGCGGCCGGTGGTGCCGATGCGACGGTCGCCGCGGCGCTGCTCCATCGCCAGGTCGAGCAGGCGGTGGTAGGGCATGGTCACGTGGGCCGTGGAGGCCAGCTTGAGGCCGGAGACATCGATCTCCAGCTCCAGCAGCGTGTCGATCTCGCCCAGCATGACCTTGGGATCCACCACCGTGCCCGAGCCGATCAGGCAGATGGTGTCCGGGTAGAGGATCCCCGACGGGATCAGATGCAGCTTGAGGACCCGGTCCTCGACGACGATGGTGTGCCCGGCGTTGACCCCGCCCTGATAGCGGACCACGACATCGGCGGAGCGACTCAGCAGATCGGTGATCTTGCCTTTCCCTTCGTCACCCCATTGCGCACCGATGACGACAACATTGGCCAAGGAAACAGCGGCCCGGAGCCGCTTCTAAGCACAAGGGGAGAGCTTCTCAGATCAAGGCCCCCTCCGTCAAAGAATCAGGCGCCGCGCACCGCTGTCGCTTCAGCTTTCTTGAGCTCCTTCTCCAGGCGGCTGCGCAGGGGATCGGGCAGGGGGCGGTTGGCGTAGCCGGCGTAGTGGGCCGCCAGCGCGTTCACGGCGGTCTGCATGGTGGTGAAGGAGGCCAGGCCGTGGATGTCCTGGCGGGGGCGGTAGAGGGCGGTGTAGCCGTTGATCAGCTGGCGGGCCTGCACCTCCGCCTCCTGGCGGGCGGGGTCGTCCTGGGGCAGGGCGATGGTGGTCAGGAGGGTCTGGGCCACGCTGACGGTGTCGTCGACGTAGTTGCCGCTGAGGCCGGCCGCGGGCTGGCTGCAGCCGCCCAGTCCGAGGCAGAGGCACAGGCCGATGGCCAGCAGGGGACGGAGCAGGCTGCGGCGCAGGAAGGCGACCAAGGGAGGAACGGCGTCTGGCGAAATCCTACGGGGATGCACCCTGGAGCCCGAGCGACTGCAGGAGCTGCTCGCAGGCGGCGTCCGCCGTCAGGTCCCGCTTGCCGGTGCCGCCGCTGCGGTCCACCAGCTCCACAGCCCGCTCGCCGGCACCACGGCCCACCACCAGCCGCCAGGGGATGCCGATCAGATCGGCATCCTTGAACTTCACACCGGCCCGCTCGGGCCGGTCATCCAGCAGCACATCGATCCCGGCTGCGAGCAGGCGGCCGTAGAGCTCCTCGGCCAGGGCCACCTGCACCGGATCCTGGCTGCTGGCGATGACGATGATCACCGTGTAGGGGGCGATCGCCACGGGCCAGCGGATGCCGTCGGCGTCGTGGTTCTGCTCCACGGCGGCCTGGGCCAGGCGCGAGACGCCGATGCCGTAGCAGCCCATCCACAGGGCTTCGTCCTCGCCGGCCTCATTGGTGAAGCGGGCCTCCAGGGCTTCGGAGTACTTCCGCCCCAGCTGGAAGATGTGGCCCACCTCGATGCCCCGGGCCGCCTCCAGCCGCTGGGAGGGGTCATGGACGCAGCGCTCCCCCGGCTGGGCCGCCCGCAGATCCACCACCTCGGGCAGCGGGCAGAGCTCGCCCCAGCGGGCCCCCACCAGGTGCTCATCGACGCGGTTGGCGCCGCAGACGAAGGCCTCCAGCTCGGCGGCGGAGGGGTCGGCGAGCCGCAGCAGGGGAGCGGCGGCCGCCCGGGGATCGGGCTGCCGCAGCGGTGGATCGCCCAGATGGGGGCCCAGGAAGCCGAAGGGAACGGCGGCGGCGGCCTCAAGGTGATCCGCCAGCAGCGGGCCGATCTCCAGCAGGGCGCCGGCGTCCGGGCAGCGGGCCGTCACGGCGTTGGCGAGCTTGACGTCGTTGAGCTGCTGGTCGCCCCGCAGGCAGACCAGCACCGCGCGGGCGGGGGCCGCCGCGAAGCGGGCCAGCAGCAGCAGCACCTTCACCGTCTGGGTGGGATCGAGGCCGTGGGCCTCGCAGAGGTCCTCGATGCTCGTCTGCTCCGGGGTGGCCAGGGTCCGGCAGGGGCCGGCCGGCAGGGGAACGGCGGGCGCCGGCAGGGAGACGGCCCGCTCCTGGTTGGCGGCGTAGCGGCCGTCGGGACTGGTCAGGATCAGGTCCTCACCGGCCTCGGCGGTGACCATGAACTCCTGGCTGGCGGAACCGCCGATGGCGCCGCTGTCGGCCTCGACCGCCACGGCCCGCAGGCCGCAGCGCTCGAAGATGCGCCGGTAGGCCCCGTCCATGGCGGCATAGGTGCGCCGCAGGCAGGCCTCGTCGGCATGGAAGGAGTAGGCGTCCTTCATGATGAATTCGCGCCCCCGCATCAGGCCGAACCGGGGCCGGATCTCATCGCGGAACTTGGTCTGGATCTGATAGAGGCAGACCGGCAGCTGGCGGTAGGAGCGCAGCAGGTCGGCGGCCAGCGCGGTGACCACCTCCTCATGGGTGGGGCCGAGCCCGAGGGAGCGCTCCTGGCGATCGATGAGGTGAAACATGATCCCCTCGCCGGCGGTGTAGCCGTCCCAGCGGCCACTGCGGCGCCAGAGATCGGCGGGCTGCAGCTGGGGCAGCAGGGTTTCGAGCGCGTCCACGGCGGCCATCTCCTCGCGGACGATGGCGGAGACCTTCTGGAGCACCCGCCAGAGCAGGGGCAGGTAGGCGAAGATCCCGGGCGCCAGACGGCGCATGTAGCCGGCGCGGAGCAGCAGCTTGTGGGAGGTGATCTCGGCTTCGGCCGGGTCGTCGCGAAGCGTCACCAGCATCAGGCGGGAGACGCGCATGGAGAAAGTCCGGTTCGGCGCTGGACGCTATCACCGCCGACCCGTCGGACCAGGGGCCTGTCGCCGGGAGCGAGTCGCCGCAACGACCCTGCCCCCTGTGGGCGGGCGGCTGACGAGAAAAAACTCTGCTATGGTCAGCCGTCAGTCCAGTGCGTCCAACGCCAGTCTCATGCTTGCTCACCCTGCACAGGTCGGCTCTCCAGCGGGCGGTTCCACCGCTTCGCCGGCCGCGCCGCTGGCCCTGCAGGCTGAACCTCGCACCGACACCGAAACCCTGATCGGCATCGATGAGGTGCAGCGCTCCCTGAACCGATCCCGCGCTTCGGTGTACCGCTACACGAACACCGATCCCCGCAACCTCAACCCCCCCTTCAATCCCCGCAAGCTCAATCCCGAGTACCGCAGCGACCAGAAGGAACCCCTGGTCTTCCACCCCCACGAGGTGGCCCGCTTCGCCCGCGATGTGCTGCGCATCAAGGAGGTGACCGTCGAGGTGCTCAATTCGCCCTCCACCGCGACCCAGCAGCTGCTGGCCTCGATCCTGGAGGAGCTCCGGGCCATCCGCGCCCGGCTCGACGGGGCCGAAGTGCCTCCCGCCGATCTGCACCTGCACAGGCACTCCCAGTCACGGCCGGCCGCCTGACGGGCCGACGCAGAGCGGACCACCGCCGTCCGGCTCCCCTGTCGTTTTGCCGTCGCCGGGGGCCGATCGAGCCGATCGGTGGCACAATCGTTGCAAACAACCTTTGTTCTCCGTCCAGTGCACCGGGCGTCTCCGCTGCACGAACGCATGGATCACGTCCGAACCGTCCGTCCCCAGTCCCGCTCCGGTTCCCATCGGGGAACAGCCTCCCTCGCCTCCCCGGCCAGCCTTTCCGGCTCCGGCGCTCCGGGGCCCTTCTCCGCCGGACTCTGCCCCACCCCCGACGTCGGCGAGGTTGACTCCAGCGGAGACCCGGACAGTCCGGGCCCCCGAACGCCCCTTTCCCGTCCCTCCTCGTCCGGAGGCTCCAGCCGCGGCGGCAGAAGCCCCGGCGCGGGCCCCGATGATCCGGAAACCCTCTTCTTCGATCAGCCCTTCGGGACCCTGGGCGGCGTCCTGCTGGGTCTGCTCACCCTGCTGGTGCCCCTGGCCGGTGTGGTCATGGACCGCCCCCTGCTCCCCGGCCAGCAGGAATCGGTGGACCGTGGCTTCAGGCCCGTCGCTGTAGCAGAAAGCCCTGAAAGTCCAGGGCCTGGAAGAACGGAGCCGGATCGCTGAGTCCCGCGGCCTCCACCAGGGCCGTGAGACGGGCGATGCCGATCGGGTGGAATCCCTGGATCTGGGCGGTGGGATCCACCGCCCCCCCTTCGACCCCGCTGGCCCGCTGGAAGCAGCGCCAGGCCTCGGTCACCTGGGCCGTGAGGGGGGAGCGCTCCGGACGCATCAGGTCGACCAGCACCAGCTGCCCCTGGGGCCGCAGGCTGCGGGCCAGGGCCGTGAGGAAGGCCAGCTTGGTGCCGTCGTCGGGCAGGGACTGCAGCACCAGCACCGACAGGGCGCCATCGAAGCGGGCCTCGGCCCCGAGCTGCTCCACCGTGGCGTGATGCCAGTCGATCCGGCCGCGGTTCTGCAGGCGCTGCCGGGCCACCGCCAGCATCTCCGCCGACGGATCAATGGCCGTGAGCTGCCAGTCCGGCCGCTGGGCGTCCGCCTCCAGCAGCTCGGCCCCGGTGCCGCATCCCGCCACCAGCACGGCGGCCTCCCGGCGCGAGGCCAGGGGGGAGGAGGAGAGCAGCGCCACCGAGAGACGGGCGAGGCTGGCGTAGCCGGGGATCAGCTGCTGCACCACCAGGTCGTAGGTGCCTTGCCGGGCCGGGGAGGGGTCGGAGGAGAGCAAGGTCTGCGGGCAACCCGGCCATCGTAGGCAGCCCCTCCCGACCGCCCCGATCCTTTCTCAAGGCAACGAAACCGGGATCGAAAGGACGTGGTGTGACCTAAGTTGGGCGGCGCCCCTCACCCCCGATCGACCGTGCCCACCATCCGTTTCGAAAAGGAAGGCCAGCAGGTTGGTTGCATCGAAGGGGCCAATCTCCGCAAGGCGGCCCTCGACGCCGGCGTGAATCCCTACACGGGACTCAACAACCTCAACAACTGCGGTGGCCTCGGCCAGTGCGGCACCTGCGTGGTGGAGGTGGTGGAGGGGGCCCGCAACCTCTCCCCCCGCAGCGATGTGGAGGAGGTCTACCTGGCGGATCGGCCTGCGAGCTACCGCCTCAGCTGCCGCACCACCGTCAACGGTGATGTGACCATCCGCACCAGGCCGGACGCCGGTGTGGGCAAGGGCTCCAACAGCCTGGTCGGGGCCCTCAAGGCGCTGGTGGGCCGCAAGTAGGCGCGATGGCCGGCGACTTCGCCCCACTCGTCCTCTACCAGTACGCCGGCTGCGGCACCTGTCGCAAGGCGCTGGCCTGGCTGAGGGAACGGGCGATTCCCTTCGAGGCCATCGACATCACCGCCAGCCCGCCGCCCCTGCAGCTGCTCGCCGCCGCCCACGACCAGCTCGGGGGCTTCGGGCGGTTGTTCAACACCAGCGGCCAGAGCTACCGGGCCCTGGGGGCCGCCACGGTCAAGGCGATGGACCGGGACACGGCCCTGGCCGCCCTGGCGGCCGACGGGCGCCTCATCAAGCGTCCCTTCCTGGTCACTGCCTCCGGTCGGATCCTCACCGGGTTCCGTCCCCAGGACTGGGAGGAGCTGCTGGGCTAGGGGACGTCGTTGCGACCCTCCGGCCCCTGGGCCCCCTTCACCATGATCTGGTCGAGCTCCTCGATCAGGCCCTCGATACCGGCCCGGCTGATCTGGCTCAGGTAGTTGCCCTTGAACTCCTCGAGGAAGGTGCACAGCAACTGCTGGGAGCGCTCCAGGGCCGGTCCGCTCTCCAGGGCATCGGCCAGTTCCTCCCAGAAGCGGTCGATGAACCGCTGCAGCAGCTCCAGCTGCTGGTCGTCGCGGCGGCTGAGGCGCTCGCCGGTGGTGCGGGTGAGGTCGAGCAGGCTGTCCACCATCCCGCCGGCCAGCTGGCGGCTGAGGCCCTTCTCCACCTGCAGCAGGGGCTGGAGCTGGCGCAGGCCCGGCGGCACGATCGCGTTCTGGAGGCTCTGCTGCAGGGCATGGCCGAGCACCCCCTGGAGCTCGGGGGCCAGGCGCGGGGCCACCCGCACCAGCAGCAGGGGGCCCCAGATCCGCACCAGTTCCACCAGCTCGCGCTCGTCGTTGCTGACCACCATCTGATGGCTGCGCAGGGCGCGGATCCGCATCGGCCAGCGGCGCGAGCGGATCAGCTGCTGCAGCCCGTCGATCAGCTGAAGGGCCAGCACCTCGAACAGCTCGACCGCCAGCAGGGCCACCACCGCCCGGCTGATCACGGCCCGCAGCGGTTCGATGCTGATCAGGCCGCTGGTATGGAGCCGCTCCAGCACCGGCACCACCCGCAGCCAGCGCCAGAAGGGCAGCAGCAGGGGCAGGTCGATCCAGCGCCGCAGCAGGGCCCGGCCCCAGCTCAGGCCCGGCAGGCGGCGGCGCAGCCGGATGGCCCGCAGCAGGATGTCGAGGGCGAAGACGCTCTGGAACAGGAGCAGGTCGTAGCGCCAGAAATGGTCGGTGGGGCGGCCGTTCTCATCGATTGAGCGCCAGTAGGTGGTGGCCACCAGCGGCAGCACCTGCTGGCGCCAGAACAGCCGCTCCTGCGGCCAGGGATGGGCGTCGATCCATTCCGGGCTCAGCAGGACCGCCGCCGCCTGCTTGGCCGAGTCCCGGTCGGCGCGCTGGCGCAGGCGGTTCTTGATCTTCTCCAGGGTGCCGGAGGTGCCCGAGGCCAGCATCGGGTTGGAATCGATCATCTCGGCGGTGAGCCGCGCCTGTTCGGCCAGCAGCTGGCGCTGCATCGGGGTGACGGCACCCGTCGGGCCCTGGCCCAGGGCCGCATCCATCCGGTCGAACTGGCGCAGGTAGGCCTGGGTCTCGCGGTGCGGCTCGATCCCCTTGATCGGATCCACCCAGGGGGTGATGTCGGGGATGAAGGTGAGCGGCACCGCCAGGGGCACCGACGGCAGCGGGTAGAGATTGCGCTGCAGCCAGAAGGTGCGCAGGGGGATGTAGCTGATGTCGAAGGCCACCCAGAGCAGGTTGAGGGCGGCCCACAGGGCCACGAAACGATCCCAGCGCCGCTCCAGCCGGCTCGAGGGCGCGGCCAGGCTCTGGTGCCAGCGTGGGCGTGCCATCGGGGACGCGGCGGGCGGGTGCGTGCCTAATCTGCCTCCCGACCATGGAACCTGCCGCACGAACCCCTTGAGCCCCTCGGATCCACCGGCCGACCCCGGCGCCCACGACGAGCCGACGCCCAGCCCGGAGCCGCAGCGTCACCAGGAGGAGCGGGAGGAGAGCCCCTGGGCCTTCTGGCGCAGCGTGCTGATCACCCTGGCGGTGGCCCTGGGCATCCGCCAGTTCCTGCTGGAGGCCCGCTACATCCCCTCCGGCTCGATGCTGCCGGGCCTGCAGCTCCAGGACCGGCTGCTTGTCGAGAAGCTGTCCTTCCGGCAGCGGCCGCCGCGGCGCGGCGAGGTGGTGGTGTTCCGCTCCCCGTACCACTTCGATCCGATCCTCACCGGCCCGACCAAGCCGGGGGCGCTGCGCTGCCTGCTGGTCAACCTGCCCCTGATCGGCTCCCTGCCGGGGATCCAGCAGCCGGCCTGCGATGCCTACATCAAGCGGGTGATCGGCCTGCCCGGCGAGCGGGTGGTGGCCGACCCCCGCGGCCGGGTCAGCATCAACGGCCGTCCCCTCGACGAGCCCTACGTCAGGAACTACTGCCCGGTCGATCGTCAGGGGGTCGGACCCTGCCGCACCATCGACGTGGTGGTGCCCCCCGGCCACCTGGTGGTGATGGGCGACAACCGGGCCAACAGCTGGGATGCCCGCTTCTGGCCCGGGGGGCCGCTGCTGCCCGAGAGCGAGCTCATCGGCCGGGCCTTCTGGCGCTTCTTCCCGTTCAGCTCGGCCGGTCCGCTGCCAGAGCCCAACGCGCCGGATCGCTGAGCCCGCAGGCCAGCAGCCGCCCCTGCAGCGATCGCCCCCGGCAGGGCCGGTTGGCCGCCAGGGAGCCATCGGGGGCCTCCTCCCAGCGCCAGGAGCGGCGGGGATCGAACAGCAGCCACTGCGCCGTGCCGGCCTCCAGGACCGGCTCCGGCAGGCCCAGGAAGCGGGCCGGTCCCCAGCAGAGGGCCTGCCAGAGCTGCTCAGGCCGCCAGCTCCGGCATCCCACCAGT
The DNA here is from genome assembly GCF_024345635.1 of Cyanobium sp. Lug-B. NCBI lineage: Bacteria > Bacillati > Cyanobacteriota > Cyanophyceae > Synechococcales > Prochlorococcaceae > Cyanobium > Cyanobium sp. Lug-B. The sequence goes on along the minus strand of NZ_JAGQBM010000028.1, from coordinate 22,237 downwards.
TCCTCCCACAGCAGCGGCAGCACCAGACCGTGGCCCGCCACGCCGGGGCGGCGCTGGTCGAGGGGGAGCAGCTCCTCCTCCGCATCCAGGGCGATGTGGTGCACCGCGACGGCGCTGATGACCCCGTCGGCCAGGCCGTCGATCAGGGCGCGCCGATCAGCCGGCCCCCCCAGGGACGGCTCCACCAGCCAGCCCTCGTCGGCGGGATCGAGGCCGCCGCTGTCGGCGACCAGGTGCCACCAGCCCACCGAGGCCATGGGCGCCTGGCCATGGCGCCGCAGCCGGGCCACCGCTTCGGCGGTGGAGACGTTCATCAGCCGCAGGTTCGCCGCGGGCAGGTCGTCGGCCAGGGAGAGCAGGGTCTCGAGGGGGAGGGTCTCGCTGCCGGGGGGATCGAGGGGCCAGCCCGCCCGCAGGGCCTCCACCCGCTCCCGCACGAAGCCGCGCCGTGCCAGGGCCCCGTCCCGGGGCGGCAGCAGCACCGGCCGGTCCCCCATCTCCCCGAGCCGCAGGCCGCGCTCCAGCAGATCGAGCGGCGGCAGGGCCGCCCCGGCCGCCAGGCCGCAGGCGCCGGCGGCCAGCTGGTCGCCGTGGGGGGCCAGGTCCCGGTCGAGGCCGTCGACGCTGAAGCTGCCCCAGGTGAGCAGCCGCATCGGGTCCGGCCAGCTCCAGGCCAGCCGCTCGGGCCGATCGCGCCAGCTGGAGGCCCACGGGAGCAGGGCCACGGTGCCGTAGCCGCCCGAGGCGGCGGCCTCCCGGAGGCTGGCCAGGGTTTCGGCACGCCCCTGCAGGGGGTCCTCCAGCACGCTGTGGGGATCCACCAGGGCCGGTGCCAGCCAGCAGCCCTCGGCGTCGAACGGGGCGACGCCGGCCGCCCCCAGGACCACGTCCGGCTCCGGGTCGATCGCCCGCAGCACCCCGTCCTCCAGCAGCACATCGGCCCGTCGCGGCGGCCGCCCCGGGGCCTCCAGCAGAGTCACCCCGCGGATCAGCAGCTGACGGACCATGGCAGGGGGCCTCGGTGGGATGGGCCGGCTAGAGGGCGCCGGCGGCCGTGCGATCGATCACGCCCCCCAGATGGGCGGTGAGATTGAGGGCACTGACCACCGGCGGCGCCGTCGCCCCCCGGGGATAGTCGATCACGGTCACGCCGCCGTTGCCCTGCTTGATGGCCCAGATGTCGGCGGGGGTGAGGCCGAGCAGGGCGCAGAGGATGGTCTTGTTGACCGCATCATGGGCGACCACCAGGGCCGTCTCCCGGGGATCCAGCCCGGCGACGATCCGGTTCCAGGCCGCCAGCGACCGGTCCCACACCCCGCCGATGGTCTCCCCTTCCGGCATCTGCACGGTCTCGGGGGTGCGCTTCCAGGCGGCGAGCAGGTCGGGCCAGCCGGCGGCGATCTCGCTTTCCAGCCGGCCCTCCCAGAGGCCGTGGCCGATCTCCCTCAGCCCCCGGGCGGTGGTGAGCGGCACGCCGGGATGGGAGCCCAGGATCACCTCGGCGGTGCGCAGGGGGCGGGCCATGTCGCTGCTGTAGGCGCGCTGCAGCGGGATCGGGGCCAGAAAGGCCCGCGCCGCCTCCGCCTGGGCCAGGCCGTGGGCGTTGAGGGGAATGTCGATCTGGCCCTGGAAACGGCCCTCCCGGTTCCAGTCGGTCTCGCCATGGCGCACCAGCAGCAACCGGCACCCAGGTCCGGCCGGGGGCAGGGCCGTGCCCAGGTGGGCGGTGCCGTTGAGGGATTCCAGCTGCACCGAGGGGCGCCCGCCCTCGCCGCGGACCAGGTTGAGCACCGAGATGGAGGCGTTGTCGAGCCTGAGGCGCAGGAAGCCGCTCGCCGGCAGCCCCAGCAGGTGCAGCACCAGGCAGCGCAGGATGGCGTTGTGGGCCACCACCAGCACGGTGTCGTCATCGCCGTGCCGGGCCAGCAGGCCATGGGCGAAACGGCCCGCCTGCTCCAGCAGCTCGGGCACCGGGCGGTAGGTGGAGCCGTCGGGCCTCCGCAGCTCCATGGTCTCGGGGGCCTCGCGCCAGCGGCGCTCCTGCTCCGGATCGACGTCCCGCAGCTCGCTGCGCAGCAGGCCGCTCCAGGGCGCCAGATCGATCTCCAGCAGATCGTCGTCGAAAACGGGGACCAGCGGCGAGCCGTGGCGGGCCAGCAGGGCGGCCGCGGTGGCGCTGGCCCGCTGCAGCGGTGAGCTGTAGACGGCGGTGAAAGCAAGCTCCGCCAGGGCCTCCCCCGTGCAACGGGCCTGGCGCTGCCCCTCCTCGGTGAGGTTGGAGAGGTCGTCACGGCCCTGGATGCGGTGCTCCAGGTTGAAGCTGCTCAGCCCATGGCGGACCAGCACGATGCGAAGGGGCAAGGTGCTTGTGGCGCACGCCCGGCCATCGTATGGGACGGGCGCAGGGGAGAATCAGCACCCATCGCCGCCGAGGTGGTCCGGTTGAACGGAACCCCTTCCCGATCCGGACCGCCCGCCTCCCCACCGGGCTGGAAGAGTCTGCTGGCCCTGCTCAGCCTGGCGCTGTGCGGCCTGCTCTGGGTGGGCGGCCTGATCGACAGCCTCGAGCGCCCGTCGGTGGTCGATTCCCTCAGCCTGCGGCAGCTCGAGCTGACCGCCCTGGCGGCCGAGGCCGTCCCGGCGGAGCTGCGGCCGCTGCTCACCGGGGAGGATCCGCGGCGGGAGCTGGGCCATGAGCTGCGGCGGCAGATGGAGGCCGCCGAGGAGCCACCGCTGGCCCTGCGCCGCCTCGAGAGCGCCCTGCTGGAGCGCGACGCCGGCAGCGCGGCAGCCCTGGACGAGGACACCGAACTGAGGCAGCTGGCGACCCAGGTGGACGCCGTGCGGCGTCCCCTGATCCAGGCACTGCTCGACGGACGGCGGGTGACGGCGGAGCAACGCCGGCAGCTGCTCGCCCCCTGGTCGGCGCCGCTGATGGTGCAGCAGCTGGTCTGCGAACAGCTGCCGGGGGACCCGGGGGCCTGTCCGGCGGAGGAGCGGTCCCTGCGGCTGCTGCTCATGCTGCTGGCGGTGACCACCCTGCCGGCCCTGTTCCTGCTGGTGGGGGCCGCCCTGCTGCTGCGTCAGGGCTGGCTGGCCTGGCGCGGCCGGCTGGCCGCCGCGCCGCCGCTGGTGGGCCCGCCCCTGAGCCCCGTCGATGTGACCCTGCTGATCGCCGGCGGCTTCGTGGTGCTCGGCGAAGTCGTCGTGCCGATGGTGGTTCAGCCGCCGCTGCAGATCGCCCTGCAGCGCCTGGCGGCCCCCAGGGCCCTCAGTCAGGGCATCGAAGTGCTGGTGCTCTATGCCGCCTTGATGGCCGCCCCGCTGCTGCTGCTGGCCCTGATGCTGCCGCGCCGGGGGACCCCTCCGGCGGGGGGCTGGCTGCAGTGGCGGTGGCGGCCGACCCGCTCGGCCCTCGGCGGTGCGCTGGCCAGCCTGCTGATGGTGCTGCCGGTGGTGACGGCCTCGAGCTGGGCGATCGACCGGATCTGGGCCGACCCTGGGGGCAGCAACCCCCTCCTCGACCTGGTCCTGACCAGCGCCGACCCGCTGGCGCTGGCCTGTTTCGCCGTCACCGCCCTGGTGGTGGCGCCCCTGTTCGAGGAGGTCCTGTTCCGGGGCGTGCTGCTGCCGGTGGCGGGCCAGAGGCTCGGCGGAGCCGGCGCGGTGGTGCTGAGTGCCGCCGTGTTCGCGATCGCCCACCTGAGCCTGGCGGAACTGGCCCCGCTGTTCGTGCTCGGCCTGGGCCTCGGCTGGCTGCGCTGGCGCAGCGGCCGGCTGGGCAGCGCCGTGCTGATGCACGCCCTCTGGAACGGGATGACCTTCATGAATCTCCTCTTTCTCGCCGACTGACGGCGCTTGCTGCGGTCCCCGATGGGTGGTTCACTTGCGCAGTGCCTATCAGGTCCCTTGGCCGCCTCCCCCGCCCCACGCAGCCAGTCCCCGCTGCCGAATCCGAGGTCCCTGCAGCGGCCCCTGCAGCTGATCGAGGGGTCCCTCTCGGCGCGCCGGATCGAACGCCAGGCCCCCTGGCTGGCCGGCCTGCATCGGATCAGCAGCGGCGCCCTGGTGGGACTGGGCTTGTCCATGCTCGGCCTGAGCGCCCTCACCCTGCACTGGCAGAACCAGTGGGCGCACAGCTTCGCCAAGCTGGAGGCCTCCAAGACCCTCGAGCACCGCATGCAGGAGTCGTCCGCCCTGCTCGAGCAGCATCACCTCAGCCTGGTGCGGCGTCCCGGCCTGCTGGAGCCCACCAGCAGCGCCAAGCTCATCCATCTGCCTGAACCCCGCAGCAGCCGCCCCCGCGCCCCCCTGCCGCTGCTCGCCGGCTTCCAGCTGCGCGCCATCCCGGCCGGCTACTGATGCCCCCCGCCTCCCGTTCCGGGCCCGGCGAGGGCCGCCCCCCGGTGGGCGCCGCCGGGGGTGGACGCCGCCCCAGGGGAGCGGCAACGCGGCGGGTGGTGGAGATCCAGCCGATCCCCACCGGCCGCATGCTCACGGTCTACGTGCTGCTGTGCGCCGCCCTGGTCGGGCTGGCGGGACGGCTGGCCTGGCTCCAGGTGGTGAAATCCCCCGAGCTTCAGGCCCGGGCCAGGGCCATCCAGACCCATGCGGTCACGCCCATCGGCAAGCGGCGCACTATCGTCGACCGGATGGGCCGGCTGGTGGCCCTCGATGAGGAGCGCTTCACCCTCTGGGCCCACCCGCGTTACTTCAACCTTCCCGGCGACGAGCCCCAGCAGGTCCGTCCCCCCGCCGACGTGGTCAGGGAGCTCTCCAAGGTGCTGGCCCAGCCGCCGGCCGACCTGCTGGAGACCATCGGCAGCCGTCGCAGCGGCGTCAAGCTCGCCACCGGCCTGGATCCGGAAACGGCGAACCGGGTCAAGGAGCTGGGCATCAGCGGCCTCGACCTGGAGGCCTATCCCCAGCGCGTCTATCCCCAGGGGTCCCTGTTCGCCAACGTGGTGGGCTTCCTCAACCTGGAGAGGGTGGCCCAGGCTGGCCTGGAGCAGAGCCGGGACCGGGACCTGCGCCGCCAGGAGGTGACCCTGAGCATGCGCCGTGGCGCCGACGGCACCCCCCTGCCCGACGGCCTCCAGGCCGGGGCGCTCTACGGCGACGACCTGCGGCTGCAGCTCACCCTCGATGCCCGTCTCCAGCAGGTGGCCCAGCAGGCCCTGACCAAGCAGGTCAAGCAGTGGCGGGCCAAGCAGGGCGCGGCCCTGGTGATGAATGCCCGCAACGGCGAGATCCTGGCCCTGGCCTCCACCCCCACCTACGACCCCAACCGGTTCTGGAGCTACAGCCCCGCCCTGTTCCGGGAATGGTCGGTGCAGGATCTCTACGAGCCGGGGTCCACCTTCAAGCCCATCAACCTGGCCCTGGCCCTGCAGGAGAAGGCGATCCGCCCCGGCGACAAAGTGAACGACGTGGGCCAGCTGACGATCGGTGGCTGGCCGATCTTCAACCACGATCGCCGCGCCAACGGCGTGATCGACTTCCCCACGGTGCTGCAGGTGTCCAGCAACGTGGCGATGGTGAAGGCCATGGCCCAGGTGAAGCGCGATCGCTTCTGGCACTGGCTGCGGGCCTTCGGCATCGACGAGATGCCGGACACCGACCTGCCCGGGGCCGTGGCCGGCCAGCTCAAGAGCCGCAGCGAGTTCACCTCGGCGCCGATCGAGCCGGCGGTCGCCGCCTTCGGCCAGGGTTTCTCCCTGACCCCCCTCAAGCTGCTGCAGCTGCACGGGATGCTCGCCAACGGCGGCCGGCTGGTGAGTCCCCACATCACCCGCGGCCTGCGTTCCGGCGATGCCCTGGCCAGCGCCACCGCCCCCACGGGCGTCCAGCTGCTGGATCCGGCCGTCACCCGCACCGTGGTCAAGTGGATGGAATCGGTGGTGGAGAACGGCAAGGGGATGAAGATCCCCGGCTACCGGATCGCCGGCAAGACGGGCACGGCCCAGAAGGCCCGCAACGGGGTGTACATCCCCGGAGCGCGGATCTGCAGCTTCGTGGCGATCCTGCCGGCGGAGGATCCCAGCTACGTGGTGCTGGTGGTGGTGGACGAACCCCAGGGGGGCAATGCCTACGGCTCCACCGTGGCCCTGCCGGTGGCCCGGCAGATCGCCGAGGCCCTGCTGGTGATCGAGAAGGTGCCCCCCAGCCAGCCCACCGCCCGCCTCACCGCCAAGGCCGGCCGCTCCTGAGCCAGCCTGTCCTCATTCCCACAACCCCCGTGCATCGCCGTGGGGGGCCATGGCTAGCGTCAAGGCCAGCAGACAACGCGCCCGACACCGTTCCACGATGGCCAACCTTCTCGAACAACTGGCCGCCATGACCGTGGTCGTGGCCGACACCGGCGACATCGACGCGATCCGCCAGTTCACGCCGCGGGATGCCACCACCAATCCGTCCCTGATCCTGGCCGCCGCCCAGATCCCCACCTACCAGGAGCTGATCGACCGCTCCCTGCGCGAATCCCGGCAGGTGATCGGTGCCGAGGCCCCCGCCGAGGACGTGGTGCGCGAGGCCATTGACGAGATCAGCGTCACCTTCGGCAAGGAGATCCTCAAGATCGTCCCGGGGCGGGTGTCCACCGAGGTGGATGCGCGCCTCAGCTACGACACCGAGGCCACCATCACCAAGGCCCGCAAGCTGATCGGCCTCTACGCCCAGGCGGGCATCGGCACCGACCGGGTGCTGATCAAGATCGCCTCCACCTGGGAGGGCATCAAGGCGGCGGAGGTGCTCGAGCGTGAGGGCATCCACTGCAACCTCACCCTGCTGTTCGGCTTCGCCCAGGCCGTGGCCTGCGCCGAGGCGGGCATCACCCTGATCTCACCGTTCGTGGGGCGCATCCTCGACTGGTACAAGAAATCCACCGGTCGCGACAGCTATCCCGGGGCGGAGGATCCGGGCGTACTCTCGGTGACGCGGATCTTCAACTACTTCAAGACCCACGGCTACGGCACCGAGGTGATGGGCGCCAGCTTCCGCAACATCGACGAGATCGTCGAACTGGCGGGCTGCGACCTGCTGACCATCTCCCCGGCCCTGATGGACCAGCTGCGCCAGAGCGACGCCCTGCTGGAACGCCGCCTCGACGCCGCCCATCCGGGCGCCAGCGAAGAGCGGATCCATATCGACGAGGCCACCTTCCGCACGATGATGGCGGCGGATGCCATGGCCAGCGAGAAGCTCGATGAGGGCATCCGGGGCTTCTCCAAGGCGATCGAGACCCTCGAAGGCCAGCTGGCCCATCGCCTGGCCGTGATCGAGGGCGGGGCCGCCTTCACCCATGCGGTGCACGAGATCTTCCTGCTCAACGATCTCGACGGCGACGGCTGCATCACCCGGGAGGAATGGCTCGGCAGCGATGCCGTCTTCGATGCCCTCGACACCGACAACGACGGCCGCCTCGCCCCCGAGGATGTGCGCGGCGGCCTGGGAGCGCCGCTGGCGATCAGCCGCTGAAGCCCGGGCCGCCCGCCGCCGCCCCTGCCTTGATCGGTTGTTCACCTTGATGGGCAAGGATGGATTCCCCCCCTGTTCGCGCATGGCCCACACCGTCCACGCCCTCGACACCATGCGCGCCCTCGCCGACAAGGGTGAGGTGCGGGACGTCGAGGCGGGTTCCGTCATCTTCCGGGCCGGGGAGCCCGGTGACTGCATGTTCGGCCTGCTGGAGGGGACGGTGCGGCTGAGCTGGAACGCCGATGCCGGCCACGAGGACATCCAGGCGGGCGACGTCTTCGGGGCCGGGGCCCTGGTCACCCAGGACCACCGCCGCTACGGCCATGCCACGGCCCTCACCCCCTGCCGGCTGCTGGTGATGAACCGCGAGAAGTTCCTGTTCGCCGTCCAGGAGGCGCCCATGTTCGCCATCGAGCTGCTGGGCTCCATCGACCAGCGCCTGCGGGACCTCAAGGGCGCCAGCCGCTCCTGAGGGGCTGGCGGGGCCTCCGGCACCGCGACCCGTGTCGCCCCCTCAGCCCCGCTGGAACACCAGCCGGCGGATGACCCGCTGGGCGATCTCGCCGTAGCCCATCTCCCCCGAGAGGATCTGGGCGATGCGCTGGGGCGCGGTGGGCCGCTTGATGCCGAGCTGGTAGCCCACCCGCGGCACCCGGTAGAACACCTGGGCGATGCGTTTGCCCCAGGCCATCGAATCGCCCCAGGCCTCACGCATCCGCAGGCTGTAGTGCTCCAGCGCGGCGCCGTCGCCATCCAGCCAGCGGTCGAGGGCCGCCGCCGCTTCGCAGCCGCTGAGCAGGGAGGGCCGCAGGCCCTCGGCCAGGAAGGGATCGCAGAGCGAAGCGGCATCACCGACCGCCACCAGGCCCGGGCCATGGAGGGGGTGGTGGCCGTTCCACAGGCGCAGCTGGCCGTGGCGGCGCTCCCCCGCCGATTCCGGCAGCCCCAGGCTGGGCAGCAGGGCGGAGAGCACCGCCCCACTGTCGGCCTCCTGCTGGCCGACGAAGGTGCCCACCCCGATGCTGTAGCCGCCCCGGCGGGGAAACACCCAGCAGAAGCCGTGGTGCACCAGGCCGAACTCGAAACGGGCCATGTCGGCGGGATCGGGATCGGCCGCCACCTCCACCGACACGGTGGCGGCGAAGCGGGGCCGGGAGGGCCCCAGGCCCAGGGGCACCGCGAAGCGGGAGCCGGAGCCGTCGGCGATCACCACGGCCCGGGCCAGCAGCCGCAGGTCCCCCGGCCCGGCGACCTCCCAGAGGCCATCGTCACGGCGCTCGATCCGCTCGGCCCGGCAGCCGTGGCGCAGCTCGCCGCCGGCCTCGACGGCCCGCTCGGCCAGGAAGGCGTCGAGGACGCTGCGGCGCACGATCCAGAACGGGGCTTCCCCCGGCAGCTCGGCCGTCACAGGATCCTCCAGGCACCAGGTGAACCGCACCCGGCGGATCACCTGGTCGACGGCGGGGGCCAGATCGAAGGGGAACCAGCGCTGCACCGAAGCGGCCATGCCGCCTCCGCAGGGCTTGGACCGTCCCGGGGGCTGGGCCTCCAGCAGGATCACCCGGCGCCCCCGGTTGGCGAGGTGGAAGGCCGCCGCGCCGCCGGCGGGGCCGGCCCCGACGACGATCACGTCGGCATCGGCAGGGCTGCTCACACCTTGAGGATGTCGGCTTCCTTCTCCGCCAGGTGCTTCTCCAGTTCGGCGATGTAGCGATCGGTCAGCTTCTGGACCTTCTCCTGCTCGTCATGGCTCTGGTCCTCGGAGAACTCGCCGTCCTTTTCCTGCTTCTTGATCCGCTCGATTCCCTCCCGCCGCAGGTTGCGCAGCCCCACCTTGCCCTCCTCGGCGTACTTGGCGGCGAGCTTGCAGAGCTCCTTGCGGCGGTCCTCGGTGAGGGGCGGGATGTTGATGCGGATCACCCGGCCGTCGTTGTTGGGGGTGAGGCCCAGGTCGCTCATGGCGATGGCCTTCTCGATCAGCGCCATCGAGCCCTTGTCGAAGGGCTGGATCTGGATCGTCTGGGCGTCGGGGGTGGAGATCGTCGCCAGCGACTTGAGCGGCGTTTCGGAGCCGTAGTACTCGACGGTCAGCTTGTCGAGCAGGGAGGGGTTGGCCCGACCGGTGCGGATGGTATTGAAGGTGCGCTGGGTGGCTTCCACCGACTTGCGCATGCTGGCTTCGAGATCCATGGCAGGGGAAGGGTGGTGGGGAGGGGACGTCAGCGGGGGGGCGCCGGCACGATGCTGGTGCCGATGGGCTCACCGGCCACCGCCCGGCCGATATTGCCCGAGCCGAACAGGTCGAAGACCACGATCGGGATGGCGTTGTCCTTGCACAGGGCGATGGCGGTGCTGTCCATCACCTCCAGCTCGCCGCTCAGCACGTCGAGGAAGGTGAGGGTCTCGTAGCGGACCGCGTCGCTGTGCTTGGCGGGGTCCTTGTCATAGACCCCGTCCACCTTGGTGGCCTTGAAGATCACGTCGGCGTTGATCTCCGCCGCCCGCAGGGCGGCGGTGGTGTCGGTGGTGAAGAAGGGGTTGCCGCAGCCGGCGCCGAAGATCACCACCCTTCCTTTTTCCAGATGCCGGATGGCCCGGCGGCGGATGTAGGGCTCGGCCACCTCCTGCATGGAGATGGCGCTCTGGACGCGGGTGGGCACCCCGGCCCGCTCCAGCCCGTCCTGCAGGGTGATGGCATTCATCACCGTGGCGAGCATGCCGACGTAGTCGGCGGTGGCCCGGTCCATGCCCGCCGCCGAGCCCTTCAGGCCCCGGAAGATGTTGCCGCCGCCGACGACGATCGCCAGCTGGGTGCCGCCGGAGACCACCTCGACCACATCCTTGGCGATCGATTGAACGATGGCGGGATCGATCCCATAGCCCTGGTCACCCATCAGCGCTTCACCGCTGAGTTTGAGGAGAACGCGCCTGTAGGCCATCGACTCGTGCGATCGGGCGAACAGTAGCAACCCCTCCCGCGCCGCCACCAGGTTGCCGGCGCCGGCGACTGCCGCTTCACTGCCGCAAAGGAGCACCGCCATGGCCGTCGACCCGCCCGGATGTCCCGTCCCCCGCGGCCCCCGCGGCAGTGACGTCATGGCCCGGCTAACGCTCTCGGCCCTGGACCGGGCCAGCGGCAGCCCGGGGTTCTGGGGCGAGCCGGAGGTGCACCGGGCCCTGCTGGTCAGCGGGCTGTCGGTGCTGGTCTGCAGCCTGGCCCGGCTGCGGGCCGACCTGGACTGACCCCGGCTCTCCAGGAGAACGCCCTCAGTACTCGATGCCCGCCTGGGCCTTCACCCCCTGCTCCCGGAAGGGGTGGCGCACCACCTTCATCTCCGTGACCAGATCGGCCCGCTCCAGCAGGGCCGGCGGGGCGCCGCGGCCGGTGAGGGCCACATGGGTGAGGGCCGGACGCAGGCCCAGACCCTCCAGCACCTGCTCCGGGTCGAGATAGCCCAGCTTGAGGGCCACGTTGATCTCATCGAGCACCACCAGCTTGCGCTCGCCGTCGGCGAGGTAGGCGCAGGAGCGCTCCCAGGCGCTCTGCACCAGCTGGCGGTCGCGCTCCCGGTCCTGGGTCTCCCAGGTGAAACCCTCCCCCAGGGCGTGCCAGTGGAGGTCGTCGCCGAAGCGCTCCAGGGCCCGGGCCTCCCCCGGCTGCCAGCCGCCCTTGATGAACTGCACCACCGCCACCTTGCCGCCATGGCCCAGGGTGCGCAGCACCAGGCCCAGGGCCGCCGTGGTCTTGCCCTTGCCCTCGCCGGTGAACACGAGCACCAGCCCCTTCTCCAGGCTCCGCTCCCCCACCCGCTGCTGCTGCACCTCGCGGCGGCGCTGCATGCGGCGGCGGTAGGCCTCCTGGTCCACCTCGGGGGCCAGGTCGCCCCCCGGGCCCAGTTCCTCGGCCTGGCGATCCAGGGCCAGGGTGTCGTCCGCGGCGGCGGGAGAGGGGGTGGAGGCGTTCGCCGTCATGGGGAGCGGTGTCCGTTTGGGGCACTCTGGCGGAGCCGTGCCAGGGCCGTGTCGACCGCCTGCTGCTGGTCCCGCCGGGTGATCCAGTGGTGGTACGTGCGGGTGTGGATCGCCACCGAGTGGCCCATCATCCGGGCCGCCACCGTGTCGGGCAGGCCGATGTGGATCGTGCGCACGGCCCAGGCGTGGCGCAGGTCGTAGGGGGTGATCGGCAGCCCATAGCGGCGGAACTGCTCCGCCACCCGCCGGCCCACCTGCTGCAGGGTGGTGCGGCGCAGGTCAGTGCAGACCCGGGGCAGTTCGGCGCCGCCCTCCCCCAGGCCCTCCAGGCCGAAGTGCTCCACCCAGTCGGGCTGGAACGGCCACACCTGGTGCTCCCCGGTCTTGCTGGTGGGCAGCACCCGCAGCACCCGGTCGCCCCCTGGCGCCAGGGCGGAGAGGTCGCAGAAGAACACCTCGTGGTTGCGCAGGCCGTAGGTGGCCATCAGGCCGTAGGCCAGGCGCCAGCGGGGGTTGGGGATGGCCGCCACCAGCTCCAGGATGCGCGCATCACTGGGCAGGCCCCGGAACCGGGCCACATGCAGGCCGTAGCCACCGCTGCGCTCGCTCCAGTCGGCCGGCAGGGGCAGCTCCAGGTGGCGGGCCAGGGCCCCCAGGGCAAGGCCGCACTGCTGGCGGCTGCGGCTGGCCAGGGGGTAGGTCTCCAGCACCCGCTCCAGCAGGGGCACATCGACGGACGCCGGCCTGGCACCGGAGGCGGCGGCCACCGCCGCCAGGCGCCGCAGGTAGGGCCGGTAGGCGCCGCTCCAGGTGCTGCGGCTGCCGGCGGGCCGGCGCCGGCGGCGGGGATCGGCGAAGAAGGCGGCCTCGAAACCGGCCAGCAGCGGCGTGAGCCCGGCGGCCTCGTCGGGGAAGCCCACCGCCGGGGGCGACGGAGCCGGGGATGGGGGCCCCAAGGGGACGGCGGCTGGGGAGGGCGCTGGCGCGGCCGGCCGGCGGCGCCAGTGCTCCCAGGAGAAGCGGCCCCGCTCGACCGCCTCCCGCACCCGGGCCAGCTGCTCGAGGGCGGCGGCCACCCCCTCTGCCGTGGCCGGCAGCCCCAGGCTGATCCGCTGCACGGGCCGCGCCGCCGTGCCCTTCGCACAGGGCAGGGGCCCCCGCAGCCCCAGCCGCTGCTGGCGGATCTCCAGCCGCAGGGCGGTGCCCGAGGCCGCCAGTTGCCGGTTCTGGTGCCGCACCAGGTCGGTCAGATCAGCTGGCGCCGGATCGGGCCCGGCTGCTGCAGGCGCGACGGGGGGTGGCGGGGCGGCCGGGGGGATGGCGGGGCGATCGGGGAGCTGAGCCGGAAGCTACCCCTGCCGTCCCGGGGCCGCCAGGGCAGGGGGCGGTGACCCACCGGGCAGCCGCCGGTGGGGAGGCGGGGTTACGCTCTGCCTTTCTGATCGAAGGCATGGCCAGGGTCGGCGTGCTGCTGCTGAACCTCGGCGGTCCTGAGCGGATCGAGGACGTCGGGCCATTCCTCTACAACCTGTTCTCCGATCCGGAGATCATCCGCCTGCCCACGCCGGCGCTGCAGAAACCCCTGGCCTGGCTGATCAGCACCCTGCGCAGCGGCAAGTCGAAGGAGGCCTACCGCTCCATCGGTGGCGGCTCCCCCCTGCGCCGCATCACCGAGCAGCAGGCCCGGGAGCTGCAGAGCCGCCTGCGCCAGGAGGGGGTGGACGCCACCAGCTACGTGGCGATGCGCTACTGGCACCCCTTCACCGAATCGGCGGTGGGCGACATCAAGGCCGATGGGGTGGAGGAGGTGGTGGTGCTGCCGCTCTATCCCCACTTCTCGATCAGCACCAGCGGCTCCAGCTTCCGGGAGCTGCAGCGCCTCCGCCAGGCCGACCCCGCATTTCGCCGGCTGCCGATCCGCTGCATCCGCAGCTGGTACGACCACCCCGGCTATATCAATGCCATGGCCGGGCTGATCGCCCGCGAGATCCGCAACTGCGAGGCACCGGCGTCGGCCCACATCTTCTTCAGTGCCCACGGGGTGCCCAAGAGCTACGTGGAGGAGGCCGGCGACCCGTATCAGAAGGAGATCGAGGCCTGCGCCGCCCTGGTGATGGAGCGCCTCGAACAGCTGCTGGGCCACCCCAACCCCTCCACCCTCGCTTACCAGAGCCGGGTGGGGCCGGTGGAATGGCTCAAGCCCTACACCGAGGACGCCCTTCGGGAGCTCGGTGAGCAGGGCGTCCAGGAGCTGGTGGTGGTGCCGATCAGCTTCGTCAGCGAGCACATCGAGACCCTCGAGGAGATCGACATCGAGTACCGGGAGATCGCCACCGAGGCCGGTGTCAGCCACTTCCGCCGGGTGCCGGCCCTCGACACCGACCCCACCTTCATCCAGGGCCTCGCCGACCTGGTGCAGGAAGCCATGGCGGGCCCGGAGGTGAACCTCGACATGGCGGCCCAGCTGCCCAAGAAGGTCAAGCTCTATCCCCAGGACAAGTGGGCCTGGGGCTGGAACAACAGCTCCGAGGTCTGGAACGGCCGGCTGGCGATGGTCGGATTCTCCGCTTTTCTGCTGGAATTGCTCACCGGTCACGGCCCGCTGCATGCCCTTGGACTGCTCTGACCGCCCCAGGCGCCCCGGGCTTCGGAGCCGGTCGCTGGTGATCGCCGCCACCCTGGGGCTGAGCAGCCAGGCCCTGCCCGCCGAGGCCCGCAACGCCAGCCTGTGGGCCAGGGGGGTGTTTCCGGTGGCGAGCTTCGCGGGCTACACCAGCGGCTTCGGCATGCGCTCCCACCCCCTCAGCGGCGATGTCCGACCCCACTACGGCATCGACATCGCGGCGCCCATGGGATCGCCGATCCGCAGCTGGTGGGCCGGAACGGTGAGCGAGGTGATCGTCGACGGCGGCTGCGGCAACGGGCTGGTGATCCGCTCCGGCAGCTACGAGCACATCTACTGCCACCTCGGGGGCCAGGCCGGCAACGGCGTCTACCGCAGCGGCGGCATCCTGCTGCGGGAGGGGCAGCGGGTGGCCACCGGCCAGGTGATCGGCCATGTGGGCCTCACGGGCAGCACCACCGGACCCCACCTCCACTGGGGCATGCGTTACCGGGGCGCCTGGATGGATCCGGCCCGAGTGTTGCGGGCGATGGCGGAGAGCCGCCGTCAGCGCAACCCAAACCCCCTCCAGCGACCTAACCTTGGTGTCTTCCGCTGATGGTTCCGAGACCCCTGCCCGGACACCTGGCTCCCGGGCCGACCGCTCTCCCATCCTGACGACTCCCTCCCCTTCGCCCGACCCCAGCCGCCGCCGTGACGCTCACGCCCCTTCCCTCCGCCATCGCCGCCGCCGGGACCAGCAGCCCCAGTGTTTCCACCCCTGAGGCGCCGCAGCCTTCCTCAGAGCCGATGCGCGTGAGCGGGGCCTACGCCCTGATGGATGCCCTGCACCGCCACGGCGTCCGCCACATCTTCGGCTACCCGGGCGGCGCCATCCTGCCCATCTACGACGAGCTCCATAAGGCGGAAGCCCGGGGCTGGCTGCAGCACATCCTGGTGCGCCACGAGCAGGGCGGCACCCACGCCGCCGACGCCTACGCCCGCGCCACCGGCCGGGTGGGCGTCTGCTTCGGCACCTCCGGCCCCGGCGCCACCAACCTGGTCACGGGGATCGCCACCGCCCAGATGGATTCGGTGCCGATGGTGGTCATCACCGGCCAGGTGCCCCGGGCCGCCATCGGCACCGACGCCTTCCAGGAAACCGACATCTTCGGCATCACCCTGCCGATCGTGAAGCACTCCTGGGTGGTGCGCGACCCCGCCGACATCGGCCGCATCGTGGCGGAGGCCTTCCTGATCGCCGCCAGCGGCCGGCCCGGGCCGGTGCTGATCGACGTGCCCAAGGACGTGGGGGCCGAGGAGTTCGACTACACCCCCGTGGCCCCGGGATCGGCGATCCCCTCCGGCTTCAAGCGCTCGCCGGCCCCCCGACCGGAGGCCATCGCCGCCGCCCTGGGCCTGATCCGCCAGGCCCGGCGCCCCCTGCTCTATGTGGGTGGCGGCGCCATCGCCTCCGACGCCCACGCCGAGGTGCACCAGCTGGCCGAACGGTTCCGGCTGCCGGTCACCACCACCCTGATGGGCAAGGGGGCCTTCGACGAGAACCACCCCCTTTCCGTCGGCATGCTCGGCATGCACGGCACCGCCTATGCGAACTTCGCCGTCACCGAGTGCGACCTGCTGATCGCCGTCGGAGCCCGCTTCGATGACCGGGTCACCGGCCGCCTCGACAGCTTCGCCCCCCGGGCCCAGGTGATCCACATCGACATCGATGCGGCCGAGGTGGGCAAGAACCGGGTGCCCGAGGTGCCCGTCGTCTCCGACGTCAAGCAGGCCCTGGAGGCCCTGCTGCAGGCCTCGGTCGGCGAGGGCTCCAACCGCCGGACCGACGCCTGGCTGGAGCGCATCGACACCTGGAAACACCACTACCCGCTGGTGATCCCCCAGCCCACCGGCGAGATCGCCCCCCAGGAGGTGGTCATCGCCCTGCGGGAACTGGCCCCCGAGGCCTTCTACACCACCGATGTGGGTCAGCACCAGATGTGGGCGGCCCAGTTCCTGCGCAACGGACCCCGCCGCTGGATCAGCAGTGCCGGCCTCGGCACCATGGGCTTCGGCATGCCCGCCGCCATGGGCGTCCAGACCGCCTTCCCCGACGAGACGGTGATCTGCGTGGCCGGGGACGCCAGCATCCTGATGAACATCCAGGAGCTGGGCACCCTCAGCCAGTACCAGCTGCCGGTGAAGGTGGTGGTGCTCAACAACGGCTGGCAGGGGATGGTGCGCCAGTGGCAGGAGAGTTTCTACGAGGAGCGCTACTCCAGTTCCGAGATGACCGGCGGCATGCCCGATTTTCCCGCCCTCGCCGAAGCCTTCGGCGTCAAGGGCATCGGCATCACCGACCGGGCCCAGCTGCGCTCCGGCCTCGCCGAGGCCCTGGCCCATCCGGGCCCGGTGTTCGTGGATGTGCGCGTGCGCCGCAACGAGAACTGCTACCCGATGGTGCCCCCGGGCGCCAGCAACGCCCAGATGGTCGGCCTGCCCAGCCATCCCGAACTGGCCATCGACACCATCCGCCAATGCAACGCCTGCGGCAGCACCACGGCCAGCGCCCACCTGTTCTGCCCCAGTTGCGGCGCCAAGCTCTGACCCTGCTGGCGGTCCTGCTGGCCCTGGTGATCGCCTGGCCCGGCGCGGCCGCCGCGGCGGAGGTGTACCAGGTGCGCAGCGGCACCCTGCTGCAGGTGGGGGATGGCAACCGCAGCTACCCCGTGGAACTGGCCTGCATGGAGCTGGCTCCCGGGCAGGAAGCCGAGGCGATCAGCTGGCTGCGGCAGGCCCTGCCTCGCCGCACCAGGGTGAACCTGCGCCCCATGGGACAGCGGGACGGCACCCTGCTGGCCCGGGTGAGCCTGCTGGCCGGCGGCGAGGACATCGCCGACGGGCTGATCGGTGCCGGCCTGGCCCGGCCGGAGGCCTGCCCATGAGCCTCAATCGCACCGCCAAGGGCATCGTGCTGGTCCCCACCCTGCTGCTGGGCGGGGCCTTCCTGGCCGCCGGCACCTGGGTGGACGGGCCCGCCGCCGCCAACCGGGGCCTGGCCCTCACCCTCGGCGCCGTCCTGATGGGAGCCGGCCTGCTGGCCCAGCTGCTGCCCGAATCCGGCCCGCCCCCCACCGACCCCGACGCCGACCCCTGAGCGCCGGCCCAGGCACCAGCGCGACGACCAAAGATCACAGCCCGGCGCCGGCACGGGTGGGCGGGCCCAGAGTTGGCTCAGTCAGGGCGAAGGGGATGCGGGACTCCGATCGGCTCGTCGTGCCCCTCGCCGAGGTCGGCCTCGACGCCATTGCCGAGGTGGGCGGCAAGAACGCCTCCCTGGGCGAGATGATCCAGCGGCTGGAGCCCGCCGGCGTCCGGGTGCCGGGGGGCTTCGCCACCACGGCCGCCGCCTACCGGCTGTTCATCGCCGCCAACGGGCTCCGGCCGGTCCTGGCCGAACTGCTCGACGGGCTGGATGCCGACGATTTGGCGGCCCTGCAGGCGGCCGGCCAGGGGGCCCGGGAGCGGATCGGCCAGGCGGAACTGCCGCCGCCGCTGGCCCAGGCGATCGTGGCCGCCTACCGGGAGCTCAGAGGGGAGCTGGCTTCCGGCGGGGAGTTGTCCTCCGCCGGCAGCCCGGCCGTGGTGGCGGTGCGCTCCAGCGCCACGGCCGAGGACCTGCCGGAGGCCAGCTTCGCCGGGCAACAGGAGACCTTCCTGCACGTCGAGGGGGAGGCGGCGCTGCTGGAGGCCTGCCGGCGCTGCTACGCGTCGCTGTTCACCGATCGGGCCATCGTCTACCGGCAGCAGCACGGCTTCGATCACCTGGAGGTGGCCCTCTCGATCGGGGTGCAGCGCATGGTGCGCTCCGATCGGGCCAGTTCCGGGGTGATGTTCAGCATCGACACCGAAACCGGCTTCCGCGACGCCGTGCTGCTGACCGCCGCCTGGGGGCTGGGGGAGAACGTGGTGCAGGGCGCCGTGAACCCCGATGAGTGGCTGATCTTCAAGCCCACCCTGGAGAAGGGGTTCGCCCCGATCCTGAGCCGGCGGCTGGGGAGCAAGGCCCTGCGCATGGTCTATGCCGACCCCGGCGGCGGTGATGGCCGGGCGGTGCGCAACGAGGCCGTGTCCCCCCAGGACCGCCGGCGCTTCGCCCTCAGCGACGCCGAAGCCCTGACCCTGGCGCGCTGGGCCTGCGTGATCGAACGCCACTACGGCGAGCGCCGCGGGATGCCCACCCCGATGGACATCGAATGGGCCAAGGATGGCCTCAGCGGCGAGCTGTTCATCCTCCAGGCCCGACCGGAAACGGTGGAGTCCCGCCGGGGCGGGGCCGTGCTGCGCAGCTGGCACCTGGAGTCGCACCCGGCGGAGGAGATCACCAGCGGCCGGGCCATCGGCGCCTCGGTGAGCAGCGGCCCGGCCCGGGTGATCAGCGATCCCGGCGAGATCGCCCGGTTCATGGACGGCGACCTGCTGGTGACCCGCCGCACCGACCCCGACTGGGAGCCGATCCTGCGCAAGGCCAGCGGCGTGGTCACCGACCAGGGGGGCCGCACCTGCCACGCGGCGATCATCGCCCGGGAGATGGGCCTGACGGCGATCGTCGGCACGGGCGACGGTACCGGCCGGATCGCCGACGGCGACACCATCACCCTGAGCTGCTGCGAAGGGGACGTGGGCCACGTCTACCGGGGGGCGGTGCCGTTCCGGGTGGAGGAGCAGGCCATCGGCGACCTGCCGGCCACCCGCACCCGGATCCTGATGAACGTGGGCAACCCCGAGGAGGCCTTCCACCTGGCCTCGATCCCCTGCGACGGCGTGGGCCTGGCCCGGCTGGAGTTCATCATCGCCAACCACATCCGGGTGCACCCCATGGCCCTGCTGGAGCCCGAGCGGGTGACGGACGCCGCCGAGCGGGGCGCCATCGCGGAGCTGGTGGCGGGGTACGACGCGCCGGCCGACTACTACGTGGACCTGCTCAGCCAGGGCATGGCCCGGATCGCCGCCGCCTTCCATCCCCGGCCGGTGATCCTGCGTTTCTCCGACTTCAAGAGCAACGAGTACGCCCGCCTGCTGGGCGGAGCGGCCTTTGAGCCGGCGGAGGAGAACCCGATGATCGGCTGGCGCGGGGCGTCGCGCTACTACGCCCCCGCCTTCCGCGCCGCCTTCGCCCTGGAGTGCCGGGCCCTGCGTCGGGTGCGGGAGTCGATGGGGCTGGCCAACGTCATCCCGATGGTCCCCTTCTGCCGCACCCCCGAGGAGGGGGACCGGGTGCTGGCGGTGATGGCCGGCGAGGGCCTGGAGCGGGGGAAAGACGGCCTGGAGGTGTACGTGATGTGCGAGCTGCCCAGCAACGTCATCGGTGCGGAGGCCTTCGCCGAACGCTTCGACGGCTTCTCGATCGGCTCCAACGACCTCACCCAGCTCACCCTGGGGCTCGACCGGGACTCGGCCCTGGTGGCGGACCTGTTCGACGAGCGGCATCCCGCGGTCAAGGACATGATCCGGCTGGCGATCCACACGGCCCGCCGCTGCGGCCGCAAGATCGGCATCTGCGGCCAGGCCCCCAGCGACTATCCCGACTTCGCCCGCTTCCTGGTGGAGGAGGGGATCGACTCGATCAGCCTCAACCCCGACGCGGTGGTGCCCACCCGCATCGCCATCGCCGCCCTGGAGGCCGAGCTGAACGCGGCCAGCCCGGCGGGGAGGGCCTGAGGGGGCGGTCTCCGGTTCGCCTCAGCAGGCGGCCTGGCGGAGCCGCACCGGCTCTGGGTCCGCCGGCGTCCCAACACCCCCGAACCAGAGGCGCCAGAGCAGCACGGCATGGGCGCCGCAACGCACCACGCAGAGCGCCGCCAGACCCATGCAGAGGGGACAGTGAGCCAGACCCATCCGAAATCCGGCCCCAGGCGCGATCAGGTTCCACCATGGCACCTTCGGCGCCGGATCGGCAGGGTTCGCCACGAGCGTTGGCGCCCCTGCCGTGCCGTTGGCGCCCGCCCCGCCGTGCCCTAGAACGCCAGCAGCCCTCCACCTGCCACGGCCGTGCTGCGCCTCAGCGAGCTGAAACTGCCGCTCGACCACAGCGCCGACGACCTGGAGGCGGCCATCACCCGCCGGCTGCGGCTAGCCCCGGGGGAACTGCGCAGCCATCACCTGGTGAAGCGCAGCGTCGATGCCCGAAAGCGCGGTGCCATCGCCCTGGTGTACTGCCTCGACCTGGAGCTCGAGGCCGGCGCCAGGCGCCGCCTGCTGCGCCGCTTCGCCGGCGACCCCCACCTGCGTCCGACCCCAGACAGCCGCTACCGGCCCGTGGCCCGGGCGGAGGGAGCCGCCGCGGAGCTGCGCCCGGTGGTGGTGGGTGCCGGCCCCTGCGGCTACTTCGCCGCCCTGCTGCTGGCCCAGATGGGCTGGCGACCGCTGCTGCTGGAGCGCGGCAAGGCGGTGAAGGAACGCACCGCGGACACCTTCGGCTTCTGGCAGGGCCGCCGCCGCTTCGATCCCGGCTCCAATGCCCAGTTCGGCGAGGGTGGGGCCGGCACGTTCTCCGACGGCAAGCTCTACAGCCAGGTGAGCGAGAACCCCGCCTACATCCGCAAGGTGCTGGAGGAGCTGGTGGCGGCCGGGGCCGATCCGGAGATCCTCACCCTGCACCACCCCCACATCGGCACCTTCAAGCTGGCCACGGTGGTGCGCGGGCTGCGGGCCCGGATCGAGGCCCTGGGGGGCGAGGTCCGCTTCGGTCAGCACGTGGTGGAGCTGCTGCTGGGGGACGGCCCCCAGCGGCGCCTGGCGGGTGTGCGGCTGGCCGACGGCACGGCCATCGCCTGCGACCATCTGGTGCTGGCTCCGGGACACAGCGCCCGGGACACCTTCGCGATGCTGCATCGCCTCGGTGTGGCCATGGAGCCCAAACCCTTTGCGGTCGGGGTGCGGATCGAGCACCCCCAGGCCCTGGTCGACCGAGCCCGCTGGGGGGAGGCGGCGGGCCATCCGCGGCTCGGGCCGGCGGAATACAAGCTGGTCCACCATGGCAACGGCGAAGGGGGGGCCGGCGCCGGCCGCAGCGTCTACAGCTTCTGCATGTGTCCCGGCGGCCTGGTGGTGGGGGCCACCTCGGAGGAGGGCTGCGTCGTCACCAACGGCATGAGCCAGCACTCCCGCCGGGAGCGCAATGCCAACAGCGGCCTGGTGGTGCCGATCAGCCAGGAGGATCTGGCGCCCTACGCCGAGGAGGGGGCAGAGGCCCTGGCCGGGATCGCCTTCCAGCGCCACTGGGAGCGGCAGGCCTTCGACGCCGGCGGCGGCGACTACCGGGCACCGGCCCAGTGGCTGGAGGATTTCCTGGAGCACAGGCCCAGCCGGGAGCCCCCCCCGGAGGCGGTGGTGGGCTCTTACCAGCCCGGCCTGCGCTTCGGCAGCCTGGACGACTGCCTTCCGGCCTACGTGCTCGACGCGATCCGGGAGGCCCTGCCGGCCTTCGCCCGGCGCATCCCTGGCTACGCCATGGCGGGGGCGCTGCTGACCGGCGTCGAGACCCGCACCTCCTCACCCCTGCGGCTGCTGCGCCACCCCACCGGGCTGGAGAGCCTCAGCACCCCGGGGCTCTTCCCGGCCGGAGAGGGGGCCGGCCATGCCGGCGGCATCCTCTCGGCGGCGATCGACGGCATCAAGGTGGCCGAGGCGGTGGCGCTCAGCCTTGGGACACCACACCGCTCCACTGCACCGCCCTGACCCCATCGCGGCGCCAGGAATGGAAGAGGGCCGTTTCGGCCACGGTGCAGAGCGGGCAGAGGCCGATCCGCTCCGGCCCGATCCCCTGGCCTTCCAGCTGCAGGGCCGTGGCCCTTCGGATGTCGAGCCGGTCCCGGCCGGGGGCGGGATCCGGCAGCAGGGCGCCGCAGCGCTCCAGATCGGCCAGGGCCCGCTCCTCCGGCGGCGGCCCGCTGCCCTCGACCGCCATGGCGGCGGCCACCTGCAGTGTCACGGAGCGTTCCACCTGATAGCGGAAGCCGGCCACGGCCGGACCCAGCGCCACCACCAGCCGGTCCCGGCTGGCGCCGTCCGCCACCAGCCCTTCGATCGCCGCCGGCACGATCCTGGCCGCGACCCCGCGCCAGCCCGCGTGGCAGGCCGCCACCCGGCCGCTGGCGGGGTCGGCGAGCAGCACGGGGGTAC